>JBDKUB010000242.1:0-19510 GCA_039679915.1 Anaerolineaceae bacterium | reverse complement strand
CGAATGTCCCCTTACGATTGATGTGGTCGCAGCGTTTTGATTTGCCGATTTTTATCGAAAACGAAGCCAACGCCGCGGCATTGGGGGAATATTATTTTGGTGTAGCACGCGGTAAAGATAATTTTATCTACTTGAGCGCTGGCATTGGCCTTGGCGGGGGAATTATTATCGACGGAAAGCTCTTTCGTGGCAGCAGCGGCTATGCGGGTGAAATCGGCCATATGACCATCGATCCGGATGGAGAATTATGCGGTTGTGGAAAACGGGGGTGTTGGGAAACCAAGGTGGGTCCGCGGGCGGTTTTACAACATGTCCGTAATATCCTGGCGGAGGGTACGCCCTCGCTCATTAACGAATTATCAGAGGGCCATTTGGATGGAATCACTTTCAATAATGTCGTTGATGCTGCAGAGTTAGCAGATTCTGTTGCCGTAGATGCATTAAAAGACGTGGGAAAATACCTCGGTATTGGGGTCGTGAATCTCATCAATATCTTTAATCCCGAATTGATCGTACTGGGTGGCGCGCTTAGCCTTGCCCATGAGTTCTTACTGCCTGTCATTGAAAACACTGTTAAAGAAAGCTCATTGAAGCCGCCTTGCGAGCATATCGAATTCAAGGCATCCGGACATGGTTCTGATGCCTGTGTGATGGGTGCTGTGGCACTTGTTTTAGATGATATCTTGCGTGAGCCAATGTTTCTTCAACGTGCACCATAACTGGGTGTTATTGGTATCTTTTTCATTGTGATTTTTTTATCAAAACAAAGCTGACTATCCTTTGTTCTTGTTCGCTTTGGTCCATTAATACAAGCGAAACAATAAGGAGAGCTGCACTAATTGGGAGATGAGTTTAGTTATTATCTACTCAATAAATAAATCCGCTGGATATTAGGGAGCTGGTCAATATGGCAGTAGAAACTAAAACAAACAAAAAAGTCCGCACTTCATTTGCGCAATTCCGTGAATTGAATGTCTTCATTGCTTTTTTACTGTTATTCGTCTTTTTTTACAGCCAATCTCCGAAGGTGTTCTTAAAACCGGCTAATCTAGCTGTTATCATGCGGTTTATTGCCACATTTGGGATGCTGTCTATCGGTGAAGTGCTGATCATCATAACCGGCGGCATCGATCTCAGTGTAGGTTCACTAACAGCACTGACCGGGGTTCTTGTGGCAACCTTTATGCTTAAAGGTTTGGCAGGGTTGCCTACCATAGGGATGGTGCCCAGCATCATTATTGTGCTATGTATTGGGACGCTGTTCGGGTTGTGGCATGGATTCTTTGTAACAAAATTACGTATCCCACCTTTTATTATCACTTTGGGAACCTGGTTAATGGCAAGAGGTTTAGCCAGTTTTATCACTCGCGGCTATCCGATAGTATTTCCATCCGAAAGTCCATTTCTTGTGCTGGGTCAAGGCTCTCTTTTGGGCATCCCAATCTCTTTCATCATACTGGTGGTATTTGCGTCCATTGTTTCCATAATTCTTAATCGCACTCGGCTCGGATATCGCATTTACGCCGTTGGAGGCAATGCTGAAGCTTCACGTCTATCGGGGGTAAATGTGGACCGGGTTAAATTATTTTGCTATGCAACCAGCGGATTTATGGCTGCCGTTACCGGCATTCTATTGGCTTCCCGTTTGGGGCAGGGAACCCCGACTGTTGGGTCTGCTTACGAGTTATGGGCAATTGCCGGGGCTGTAATTGGTGGAACAAGCCTTTTAGGTGGGGAGGGGACTATCTTAGGAGCCATCTTAGGGGCGGCGATTGTAGGCACCATGCAAAATGGAATGGTCTTACTGAATGTGTCCTCTTATCTACAAGATGTGATTTTAGGAGGGGTTTTAGTAATAGCAGTCGTTTATGATACCCTACGTCGCTTAAGAAAATAAACCTAAGGAATGAAAAGGAGGTGTGTCAGAAGAGAATACATTATGTTTTACTCCCTATTTAGAAAACTATTGGAACCATAAAACTTTTGAAAGAGGAGTGCGAAAATGAAACGTCCCATATTAATTCTTTTTGCATTGGTAACGATCATGAGCATGATTCTGGCTGGTTGTGCCCCTGCAGCTACGGCAGTTCCAGAAGCGACGGAAGCACCGCCGGCTGCGGCGACCGAAGCTCCGGCGGCGGGAGGCGCGGAAATCTCCAAAATCATTGTGATCGGAAAATCTGTCCACCCCTACTGGTCGAATGTAGAGTTGGGCGTAAAGGCGGCCGGGAAAGCTTTGGGTTTGTCTGACGATCAGGTAATCTTCTTCGTCCCACCCAAGGAAGACGTCAATGCGCAAATCCAAACGATGGAGACTTATATTGCTCAGGGTGCAAACGGCATCGCGATTGCTCCTTCAGACCCCAATGCTCTTGAACCGGTAATGAAGAAAGCCGCCGAGGCAGGCATCATTGTAACTACCCTGGATACGCCTCCTGTGGAAGGGTCGGTCTCCAAAGTGTATATTGGTACCGACAACTTCAGCGCTGGCATGATTGCAGGCGAGGCGATGAAAACTTTACTACCTAATGGGGGACTGGTTGGCATTGGACGCGGCTCGGATACTGCCCTGAACGCTTTGCAGCGAACCGATGGCTTTATGAAAGCCATCGAAGGCAGCGGGATTACCACCCTGGAGCCGATGAACGATAAAGAAGATTCAGCCACTGCTTTGCAATTAGCCAACTCCGCCATTTCGGCGCATCCGGATTTGGCAGGCGCTTTTGGCGTGTACGCCTATAACGGGCCAGCCTGGGCAACGGCTATCAAAGAAGCCGATAAGGTTGGCGTCATTAAACTCGTATCCTTCGATGCGACCACGGATATCATCAACGGCATCAAAGAATGCGTCATCCAAGCCACCATCGCTCAGCGTGAATTTGACATGGGTTACAAATCGGTCGAGTTGATTTACAAGATCGCCACTGAGGGCGAAGAGAAAGCCATGGCTGATATGGGTGTCAAAGATGGCGTGATCGATACGGGTGTAGATGTGATCACTGCTCAAACCCTCAAGGATTACGAGGCATCTGCAAAAGAACGAGGCATCCCACTTGATTGGAATACCGAAGGTTGGGATCCGGGTTCCTGCGAAGCAGTAGCCATTCAGCCTGAAGTAAAAACTGGATATAAAGTTTCCGATGAAGTCAAAGCCAAGGTTTTGGAAGATAATACGATCAAGATTGCCTGGATACCAAAAGCTCTGAACAACCCGGTCTTCGAACTGGGGAAGGTTGGAGCCGAAACCAAAGCTGCGGAATTGACCGAAGCCGGCCCATACAAAGTTGAGGTGATGTATGTCGGTTCGGTCGCTTCGGATATTGCCGAACAAGTCAAAGTCATGGAAGATACTATCGCTGCCGGGGCAGAGGCTGTGGGCATTTCCTGCAATGAGCCAACCGGTTGTAAAGACCCAATCGATAAAGCCATGGCAGCCGGCATTCCGGTAATGACCTGGGATTCAGATTCACCTGAGAGTGCTCGCTTCACTTACTATGGAACGGACAACTACGAAGGCGGCAAAGCAGCAGCAGAACTGCTCAAGAAAGCTTTGCCCAATGGTGGTAAAGTGGCACTTTTAAGCGGTGTACCGGGTGCAGCCAATCTGGAAGAACGCATCAAGGGCTTCGAGGATGCTCTGGTTGGCAGCAACCTGGAAGTTGTCCAAAAGGTCTTCTGTGATGATGATGTCAGCAAAGGGGTCACTGTGGTCGAAGAGGCGATGACTGCCAATCCGGATTTAGATGGTTGGTTCTTCGTTGGCTTTTGGCCGATCAATGCAGGTGCTGGAGCTATGCCGTTATGGGAAGCAGCAACTAAGGCCGGGATGAAGACAGTCGCTTTCGATACCTTGCCCGTTGAGTTAGAGTGGGTCAAGAACGGCATGTTGTATGGCTTAATTGGACAGAAGTACTGGGGTTGGGGGTATGACACCGTTCAGATGATCTATGATGCCATTGTCAATGGTGCTACGTTCGAGAGCTTTACAAACACAGGTATGGACATCGTAACCATCAATAATGTGGATGCCATGGCTGAAGCTTGGGAAACCAACGATTTCACCAAGCCATTGCCGCCACCTTAAACCATCCATAAATTTGGAGGGGCGGGTGGCACCCCCGCCCCTCGAATTATAAATCAGTTTTTGGGTTTTTGTCTGGGCAGGGTTGTCCCTCAAACAAAAACACAAAATCGCAGCAACAGGAATTATCGAATGCTCAAAGATGAGAATTGGAGAAGTTAACTTGGATCAAAAAATGACTAAGGAACCAATTTTAACCATAAAGGGGATATCGAAAGCGTTTCCGGGCGTACAAGCATTGGACAAAGTAGATTTCGAAGCGTATGCAGGAGAAGTTACGGCGTTGCTCGGTGAAAACGGGGCTGGAAAATCCACACTGATGAAAATCCTTTCCGGTGTGTACAAGGCTGACGAGGGGGAAATGTTTCTGAATGGCACCAAAATCGAACCGCAAAATCCTCATCAGGCGCAGGAACTAGGCATTTCGATCATCTATCAAGAATTCAACCTGACACCGAACCAGAATGTGTATACCAACATTTTCTTGGGGCGCGAGCCGATGGCCAGAGGCTTGGCAGGTAAATTAGGATTTGTAGACAGCCGTTTAATGCGTCAGCATTCCGAAAAGCTATTAGCTCAAGTTGGGGCGCACTTTGGCAATGACCGTCTGGTGAATAGTTTATCGGTGGCTGAACAGCAAATGGTCGAGATTGCTAAAGCACTAAGCGTGCAAGCTAAAGTTATCATTATGGACGAACCAACTTCTGCCCTGGGTAAAGAAGAGGTAAAAGTTTTATTTGACATCATCCAAGACTTGAAAAAGCAGGGCTTAGCCATCATATTTATCACGCACCGGTTGGAAGAGGTGTTCGAGATTGCCGACCGGGCAATCGTTTTTAGGGATGGACGCCGAGCTGGAGAGGTTAAAGTAGCTGAAGCAACCACAGAACAGCTCATCGGATTGATGGTAGGCAGAGCCCTGGATCGCAGTCAGGTGCACGAACGGGTAGCAGCTACGCAGGAAGTTGTGCTAAAAGTGCAAAATTTGAACCGCAAAGGGGTACTGCATAATATTAGTTTTGAACTGCATCGCGGAGAAATATTGGGATTAGCCGGCTTAGTGGGGGCAGGCAGAACGGAGACTGCCCGGGCACTTTTCGGTGCCGACCGAATGGATTCGGGCGAAATTTACATCGATGGAAAGCGGGTGGAAATTACATCCCCAGATTCTGCGGTAAAAGCCGGGTTAGCGCTGGTGCCGGAAGGCAGGCAAACCCAAGGCCTGGTGATGATTCAAACCGTTGAAAAAAATATCGCTTTGCCCAATCTGGATGCTCTTTCACGCAATAATTTTGTTAATCGGGGCAAAATGCGCCATTTAGTACAGACCTATGTGGAAAAGATGAACATTCGTACTCCCAGCCTAGAACAGCGGGTTTTAAACCTTTCTGGAGGAAATCAACAAAAAGTGGTGCTTGCTAAATGGTTAGCTTCCAATCCTAAGGTGCTGATATTAGATGAACCCACTCGCGGGATCGATGTCGGCGCCAAAGCTGAAGTATACGAAATAATGAACGAGTTGGTGCAGCAAGGGATTGGCATCATTATGATTTCTTCGGAAATGCCCGAAATCCTGGCAATTAGCGACCGTATCCTGGTAATGTATGAAGGGCGCATCATGGGGGAGTTGACCCGGGCTAACGCAACCCAGGAACGCATCATGACGCTTGCCAGCGGGCAGGTTTTAGAGGCTTCTTAGAGGTATCGTATGGCGAAAAATTTATCATCTACGCACGAAGTTCGACAGCCCTCACTGAAACGCAGATCGTTTAAGGTCGTTTCCTCCCAGGAATTGGGCGTGATCTTGATTCTAATTACGTTGATCGTTATCTTAGGTGCAACAGCCAGGGAAAAATTTCTTAATCCTAATACCATTTTCAACATGATTCGCAACTTTTCATGGATTGCGGTTGCGGGATTTGGCGAATTGCTGGTGATCATCATCGCCGGGATCGATCTGTCGGTTGGTTCCACCATGGCTTTTTCTGGATTGATCAGTGCGATGCTGTTGGTCAGTGAATTCCCAGTCCCTGTGGCTGTTATTGGCGGGTTGGCAGGCGGCTTGCTGGTGGGGCTGGTCAATGGGCTATTGGTGAGCAAAGGCCATCTGCCCGCCTTTATTGCTACCCTTGGAATGATGAGTGTAGTGCGGGGGATTGTTTATGGTGTAACCCAAGGTCAGCCCGTAATGAAGCTGCCGCTGGGTTTTTTGAATATAGGCAGGGTCGATGTTCCTATCCTGGGTTTAAAAGTACCGTTGCCGGTAATTTTAATGTTGGTAATAGCAGTATTGATGCATATGTTCCTCTCGAAAACGATATGGGGCTATCGTATCTATGCTCTGGGAGGAAACGAACAATCCACGCGGCTGTCTGGGGTTAATACCGGATGGTTGAAAATTTTGGTTTTCTCCCTGGCAGGCTTGATGGCAGGCACAGGGGGAATATTGATGACGGCTCGCTTAGGTGTGGCAATGCCTAATGCAGCGCTTGGCTATGAATTGGATGTCATTGCGGCAGTGTTTATCGGTGGAGCCAGCACCAGCGGTGGATCTGGCACCATCCTTGGCGTTTTAATCGGCGCTGCTATTATGCAAGTCCTGCGGACTGGGATGATCCTTTTGGGAATCGATCCCTATTGGCAGAACGCAGCGATTGGTATGATTATTCTAATTTCTCTGATGGTCGATCAATTACGAAGAAGGTCATAGGCAAACAATAATAAATTGGTATTAAAACGAAAGAAAATCGCCGAATTTTACGCTTATTGTGATGAGTACCATGAGAACGAAGTCATTGTGTTCTTTTGAGAATCGAAAATATAAAGGTTGGCAAGCCATATACCTGAATAATGGCATCGTCACCCTGGCCGTTGTGCCTGATATTGGCGGTCGAGTAATCGCTTATAACCTGGGCAATTATCCATTTTTTTTCGTTGATTCCGAATTGGCTGGGAAGCTTTTCTCGTATGAGGAAAATTTGGGTGATGGAACGATGGCTGCCTGGAAGAACTATGGCGGTGATAAAACCTGGCCAGCCCCTCAAGGTTGGGATAATGAATGTCAATGGCATGGGCCGCCCGACCCGATATTAGATTCGGGGCGCTATCAAGTCAAGCAAGTAAAACGTTTCGACCACGCGGTACAGGTGCAAATGGTCAGCCCGCCTGACCTTCGGACCGGTATCCAAATCACCCGTCAAATCACCCTGTTGCAGCGAGGCAGCCGGGTTATTCTCGATCTATCCTTTACCAATATTTCGAAACGGCAAATCCGCTGGAGTATATGGGATGTAACCCAATTACGGGCAGAGCGTCTCCACCTGGATGGCAGTCTTGGTCCGGAAACAGAGTGTGTTGTTACAGCACCGTTGAATTCTCGCAGCCGCTTTCCCAAGGGTTTTAATGTAATGGACGGCGATAATAACAACCCTCAGTGGGGAATTGACAACCAGAATAGATTATTTGTCGGTAAGTACATGTGGGAAATTGGTAAAGTGGGAATCGATTCGCCAAAGGGATGGATTGCATTTACCAATTGTGCTCAGGGATATGCATTTGCAGCCCATTATACATATTTTCCCGAGAAAGAATACCCTGATCAGGGTGCGACGGTCGAGTGTTGGACGACGGGTAGGGGAACAGTCGCTAATTTGAATTATGAAAATAATCCAATATATCTGATGGAAATCGAGGTGCTTAGCCCATTATATACATTTCGTCCGGGAGAAACCCGATCTTTTCAAATTACCTGGGGCAGTTGTCGTTGCGAGGGCATGGTTGTGGATGTCAATAAAGCTGGCTGCATTCATCAGCCATTGAACACCACACCAACAAGTGATGGATTGTTTCTTTCCGGTTCATTTGGGGTTTTTAGTTGTGGTGTTCTACAGTTGGTATGGCAGGACCAGCAAGGAAACCCATTAGGTGTTGAAGTGCTGCAGGAAGTCAGCCCATTGGAATCTGTGAAACTTGAGCAGTGCTTTCAACCGCCACCCCGGGCAGCTCGGGTCGAACTGCAATTATTGTCGAACGGTAACAATTCGCTACAGACGTTGGCAAAGAATACGTTCCTTGGATCTTAAGATGACTTCTTTTCGATAACAACTTTTTACCAAAAGGAAAATGAGGATGAGCGATTTATATCAACCAAAACCCGAACATAAATTTACATTTGGATTATGGACAGTCGGCAGTACCGGGCGTGATCAATTTGGCGCCCCCGTGAGAGAGCCTCTTTCACCGGTAGAATTGGTTCACTTGTTGGCGGAAGTGGGGGCATATGGCGTCAATTTTCATGATAATGACCTGGTTCCCTTCGATGCTACCCAAGCAGAGCGCGATCAAATCGTAGCAGATTTCAAGAAAGCGCTGGCTTCGACCGGTTTGGTCGTTCCCATGGCGACCACTAACCTTTTCAACCATCCTGTATTCAAAGATGGCGCTTTCACGTCGAATGATGCTAAAGTCCGAAAATTCGCATTACAAAAAACGATCCAAGCCATTGACTTAGGTGTTGAATTAGGCGCCCAAATATTCGTTTTCTGGGGTGGTCGCGAAGGCGTCGAATCGGATGCGACCAAAGATCCGGCATTAGGATTGAAGCGTTATCGTGAAGCGTTGAATTTTCTATCCGAATATGTGATCAGCCAGCGTTATAACTTGAAATTTGCCCTCGAATCGAAACCCAATGAACCTCGCGGCGATCTCTTTCTACCCACAACCGGCGCGATGTTGGGATTTATAGAGACCTTGGATCATCCTGAAATGGTGGGCGTCAATCCGGAATTTGCCCATGAAGTGATGGCAGGCTTGAATTTCCTACATGCGGTCGCTCAGGCGTGGGAAGCCGGTAAACTTTTCCATATCGATTTAAATGACCAGAATGTAGGCCGTTTTGATCAAGACTGGCGCTTTGGTTCGTATAATATCAAGCAGTCTTTCTTTTTAGTGAAATTCTTGGAAGACGTTGGTTATACCGGCAGCCGCCATTTTGATGCTCATGCATACCGCACCGAGGATTATGAAGGGGTGAAAGATTTTGCCCGCGGTTGTATGCGCACTTATTTGATTTACAAAGAGAAAGCAGCTCGCTTCAATCACGATGCTGAAATTCAGGCTCTGTTGAAGCAAATCAATGAAGAGGACAGTGCGATGGCTGGATTCGATGGTAAATTTTCACCACAAAAAGCAGCTTCCTTAAAGTCGTATCCATTCGATGTAAAGGCACTCAGTGAAAAAGGTTTCATGTATGAACGCCTGGATCAACTGACCATCGAGCTTTTGCTAGGGTTAAGATAAATCTATGCCTAAAAAATCTCTTCTCCTAGGGATAGATGTTTCGACCACCGGGGTATAGGCGTTGTTGATCGATGAGATGGGACAGGTTTTCAGCAGCGCCACTACCCCAATTCCCCTATCTACACCCTATCCATTGTGGTCAGAACAATCTCCCGAGCATTGGTGGTCAGGTGCTGTGACGAGTATTCGACAGGTTCTTGCTCAAACCGGGCTGGACGGAAGCGAAATACGCGGGGTAGGATTGACCGGTCAGATGCATGGTTTGGTGTTACTGGATGCAAAAAATAAAATCTTACGCCCGGCGATTTTGTGGAATGATCAACGTACCGCAGAAGAATGCGAGCAGATTTATCGCATGGTTGGTTTCGAACGACTGTTGCAGATCACCGGCAACCGGGCTCTAACCGGGTTTACCGCCCCCAAAATCTTATGGGTGCGCAATCATGAACCACAGATATACGCACAAATTGAGCATATTTTACTGCCTAAGGATTACGTTCGATTTTGCTTGAGCGGCGATTATGCTGTCGATAAAGCGGATGCCTCAGGCATGTTATTGCTGGATCATAGAAAGCGGGATTGGTCGGAAGAGCTGCTCAAGATGCTGGATATTCCCCCCTCTTGGATGCCAAAAACGTATGAAGGTGTTGAAATCACAGGTGAAATTCATGCCCAAGCAGCCGCCGAAACCGGCTTGAAGGCTGGAACACCCATAATCGCTGGAGGCGGCGATCAGGCTGCTCAGGCAGTGGGCGTTGGTGCAGTTTCCCCCGGCATTGTTGCCCTCACTTTAGGCACCTCCGGGGTGATTTTTATCACCATCGATGAGCCCTATATCGAACCGCAGGGGCGCATGCATGCGTTTTGCCATTCTGTACCGGGTGCTTGGCACTTTATGGGGGTGATGCTTTCGGCGGCGGGTTCTTTGCAATGGTATCATGATACCCAAGCCCCTGACCTCACTTTCGATGAATTGAGCGATCCATGCCGCGCTATCCCCCCAGGCTCAGAAGGGTTATTTTTCTTACCTTATCTTACCGGAGAACGTACGCCATATCCCGATCCGCTGGCACGAGCTGGGTTTGTGGGATTGACGATTCGGCATCACCGGGCTCACATGACCCGCGCGGTTTTGGAAGGGGTAGCTTTTGGAATGAAAGATGTCATGGAGCTTATTCGTCAAACCGGTTTGGTCCATATTCAACAAGTGCGGTTTTCCGGGGGTGGAGCTAAGAGTCTGCTTTGGCGACAGATGTTTGCCGATGTATTGAATACAGAGCTGTTCACAGTGAATACCACAGAAGGTGCCGCATTTGGGGCAGCGCTTATGGCTGGAACAGGGATTGGTATTTGGGAGAATATCCAAGAAGCCTGTCAGGCTACCATTCGAATCACCAGTCAGATCACGCCCAATGTGGACGCGGTGGATCGCTACGCCTCAGCCTATCCGATTTATCGTGAGCTTTACCCGTCACTCAAGCCAATTTTTGATAAGATAGCGCAAGTATAATTATATAAGGTCGTTTACCTCGTTAAAAAATATAAGGCGGTGAAATTATGTTTTACCGCCTTATATAATCCCCGAGAAATAATTTTGATTATAGATTATAGAATGCTTACGTTACACCCGAACAAGCGCTCCTTAACCGGAGATCTTTCTGCTCCGCAAATCTCAAAAGCACCTTGAAGACGGATATCTTCCGAGGAGCTTCCCAACATCACCTTGAAGGTGCCCGCTTCGACAATTAAATCCAGGTTCTCATCATAATAAGCCAGAAGATCAATGGGTAAGTGAAAGGTTATCTTGCGTTTTTCTCCAGGATCAAGTGAAAGCCGCTTGAATCCCTTCAATTCTTTTACCGGGCGTGGAATACTGGCATATTCGTCGCAGATATATAATTGAACCACTTCATCGCCGGTTACCTTGCCGGTATTTGCAACGCTCAGGCTGATATCGATTTCTTCACCGCTGGCTGCCTTTTTTGGCGAAATATTCAAATCTGAATAATCGAATGTTGTATAGCTTAGCCCATGCCCAAAAGGATAAAGCGGTTTAACCGGCATATCCACATAATCACCATAGGTAAAAGAGTGTCCTCCGGTGGGTTTATGGTTGTAATAGATGGGAACCTGACCAACCGCTCTTGGGAAAGTCATCGGCAGTTTGCCGCCGGGGTTCGAAACGCCGCATAATATTTCCGCAATAGCAGCCGCGCCTTCCTCTCCGGGAAGCCATGCTTCCAATATTGCGGATATATTTTCGTCTAACCAGGGAATAGCTAAAGGTCTACCGTTGATCAGGACCAATACAACCGGTTTGCCGACCGCTACGATTGCCTTACATAAATCCTCCTGGATGCCTGGCAAGCCCAATTCAGCCCTATCACGGAATTCGCCACATGTACAATCCAGAGTCATACCCGATTTATCGCCCATCACAAGGATGACAACATCTGCTTGCTCGGCGATTTGAATTGCTTCTGCGAAACCAGACCGATCGGCTTCTTTCGTGGGACAACCAAGGGCATATAAAACTTGTGTTTGCTGACCCACATATTCGCGGATAGCTTCTAACACCGATGGAATTTTGATCGAGTTGGCTGCGACGAATTCTTTATCGACACAGCTCACAAAGGCAGTCCCTGTAATGGGTGCCTGGGTAATCGCTTCGAATATCGATGAATAACTATAATCTCCGAGTAGATGGCGTGGGGTATTTGCATTAGGCCCGATAACCGCTATCGTATCCACTTTTTTGAGAGGTAATATCCCATCGTTCTTGAGCAGTACCATACTTTGACAGGCGAGCTGCTTGGCAAGCTGGCGCTGTTTTGGTGTTTCGAAATGCACCAATACCGCCTTTTCATCTACAAAGGGATTATCGAACAAACCCAATTCAAATTTGGTGCGGAGAACACGGCTAACAGCAATATCGATTTCTTCTATAGATATTTCACCCGCCTCTAACGCCTTGCGTAAAGGGTCCCCATAGCAGGTGCGCGTGGGTAATTCGATATCGATACCTGCCTTGAGTGCCTTAGCAGCAGCCTGGCTTTCGTCCGCTGCAAGATGATGAAAATTATTTATCATCGCAATGGCATGATAATCGGATACCACCATCCCTTCGAAGCCCAGCTTCTCGCGCAGTAAATCGGTGAGGTAATTACGGGAGGCTGCGACAACCTCGCCATCTATCTCAGGATAGGCATTCATAATTGTTCTCAAACCGGTTTGTTTTATCGCAGCCTGGAACGGCATCAGGTATGAATCCCATAGTGTGCGTAAGCCAACCTGAACCGGCGCGCAATTCAAACCCGCAAGAGATAAACTATGACCAATAAAATGTTTTGCTGTTGCCAGCACCCCGGCATGCACATTTTCTCCCTGTAAACCGCGGATATACGCCGCACCCAATTGAGTGACCAACAGCGGATCTTCACCTAATGTTTCTTCCGTTCGTCCCCAGCGGGGATCACTGGCAATATCCAAAACGGGGCTCAATCCCTGCCGGGCGCCGACCGCCAGCAATTGATGGTGGATTTCGGCAGCCATCTGTTCGATTAGGGCAGGATTCCATGTACTGGCAACGCCGATCATTTGGGGAAAAGTGGTGCCGCCCAAGCCCATATAGCCGGAGCAACATTCCTCATGCAAGATGGCTGGAATACCCAGGCGGGTTCGATTGACTAAAAAACTTTGAATTTCATTTCCGGCTTTTGCAACCCCTGAAGGGGAGAGTGTGCTGGATCCACCCACACGCGATATTTGTCCGATGCCGTCTTTAAGCAATTCGTTCATTTTGCTAATGGAGGGTTTTTGATTCTCTTGCAAATCATTGAACCAGAATGAGGTCAATTGAGCAATTTTTTCCTCGACCTTCATCTGACTGAGCAAATCGTTTAACCTTTGAGAGACGGGCAAGGAAGCATTGAGATACTTTGGTTTGGTTATGTTGTTATTTGTCACGCACAAACTCCTTTGATTAACCCTTAAGCGCACCGGCAATAAGACCAGAGACAATTTGACGCTCGGCAAATATGTAGAATACGACGGTTGGAATCGCAGATAAAGTTAGAAATGCAGCCACCAGAGCCAGGTCTTGTCCGTATTGACCTTGAAACTGCATGGTGCCCAATGGTAATGTCCACAGCATGTCATTATCCAATATTACAAGAGGGACGAGAAGGTCATTCCAACTGACGATCATAGTTAATGCCGCGATGGCTGCCAAAGAGGGACGCGCTAGCGGCAACAAGATGCGCCAGAAAAAGCCAGCCATGGTACAACCATCGATCAAGGCAGCATCTTGCAGTTCGATGGGGATCGATGTAAAAAATCCACGCAGGATTAAAATGTTGCTGGATAATGAGAAGGCTACTTGAATTAAAATCACGCCCATAAGTGTATTGGTCAATTCCATTTGGCGCAGCACAAGATAGACGGGCAATATCGCAATATTGATGGGGAACATCAAACCCAAAGTAAACAGGTTGAACAAAAAGCCTTTTCCGCGGAATTCCATCCTGGCGAAAACAAAAGCAGCCAGGCTGCAAAAAGCTACCACGCATCCTGTGGTTGCCACCATCACGACAAAGCTGTTGCGCAGCATCCTCCAGAATGAATCTTGGTGGATGATCTTGTTGAAATTGTCCCAATTGGGGGGGATGGGAATCGTATAGGGACGGGTCATAAATTCACCCCGAGTTTTGAGTGCACCGAAAACGATCATCACAATAGGCACAATGACAATCAATACGAAAAAAGATAAAATCAAATATTGCAAAATTCTGGGTAATTTTCTATGCCATGATCTTACCGGGGATGAGTAAGGAATCGCCATGCTCTAATCCTTTCTAAATACCCCCCAGATAATCTTGCTGAGGTGTCAGACGCTGATATGCCAGGGAAAATGCCAGGCAAATCAAGAACATTACGATTGCAACCGCTGAACCATATCCAAGGTAAAAACGAACGAAGCCAAATCGGTACATGTAGGTGGACATCACCTCGCTGGCATTTACCGGACCGCCATGGGTCATGATCCAAACCAGGATGAATTGCTGGAGTGATCCCAGGACGGACATATATACAGAAGTGCGGATGGTGCTGCTTAACAGCGGTATCGTGATATGAAAGAGCAACTGATGTCGGTTAGCGCCATCGATACGAGCCGCCTCTTCGATTTCGGCGGGGATATTTTGAAGCCCGGTTACATACAGCAACATGTGAAATCCGAAGTATTTCCAGGTGAGGACAATAAAGATGCAAGGAAGAACCGTTCTCGTATCAGCTAACCAAGGGAATGGTTTAACGCCCGGGATGAGGATCAATAACGCATTGATCAATCCGCGATCCGGATCAGGATTGAAAAGCTGCAGCCACATGATTGCTGCAATGACTTCCGAAAACACATAAGGCATAAAAAAGATCGAGCGAAAGAATGCCTTGCCCGGTAAATCACGTCCCACAAGGATTGCCAGCCCTAAGGCAAGGGGTAATTGGAGAACCAGAGAAAGCACAACAATGATGAGATTGTTACGGACTGCAATATGAAAAACATGGTCTGTCATAATCCGTTTATAGTTATTCAAGCCAACGTAATCGACTGCCGGACCCAATCCGTTCCAATTGAAAAGGCTGTAATAAATGGAGTGAAAAATTGGGTAGATGACAAAAATAAGGAAAATGGCTGTTGATGGCAGCAGGAATAAAAATGCAATCAGCTTATATTGACGATTGTGGAGAGGCTTGGTTTCTTGAGCGGCAAGCGGACGAGTTTTACCTGGAGAAGCTGTGACCATGATGGGTTTCTTTCTCTCCTTGAAAAGAAGTGCGGAGATCGAGAGCGACCGACCTCAATCCCCGCACTTTGATACAAAGGTTAGAATTACTTTAATTCTAACGCGGCTGATTCTTCGATCATTGCCGCGCACTCTTCGGGTGTCATGGTGCCGGCGAATATCCCTTGAACGGCATCATTGACCACTGCGCCTACCGCTGGCGGCATGGCTTGGTCGTAGTATAGCTGGAAGTATTTAGCTGCCGCTGCCCCTTTCTGGACAAGCACCAGCATTGGGTCGGTCAAGCCAACTTCGGCGCCTTTCACGACCGGCACGGACAAACCAATCTGAGCTTGGGCAATTTGTGATTCTTTGCTGCTGATATATTTCAAGAAATCAACGGCTTCAGGCTCTGCATCCTTTCCGATGACAAAGCCGTTACCACCGCCTAGTGCATCAGCAGGATCACCGGCGCCACCCTCGACGGCCGGGAAGGGGAACCAGCCCAGCTTGTCACCCAAACCCTGTTTGTCAACGCTGGCATCTTTGAATGCGCTTGGTGCCCATTGCCCCATCAAGTCCATGGCTGCTTTGCTGGTAGCCATCACAACCTGCTCATCCGGCCAACTTGCACCAAGGAAGCCATCCTGGAATGGTTCAAGGGCGATGAGCTCTTGGAGCTTTTCGCCAGCCTGAACAAATGGCTCGTCTGTAAAGGCGCCCTTGCGGCTATAGGCTGCGTCGAAAGCGGCTTTCCCGCCAATGCGCACGGCCAGGTATTCCCAATAAAAAGCGCCTGGCCATTTATCTCCTTCGCCTAAAGCTATGGGTGTAATTCCAGCAGCTTTTAATTTCTTCACATCATCTAAGAATTCGGTCCAAGTGGTAGGCGTTGCTTCGATACCGGCTTGAGCAAACAGATCCTTGTTATACCAGAAGCCTACCGCGCCCATGTCCCGTGGGACTCCGTAGTATTTTCCCTCGAAGCTGAACACATCCAATGCTCCTGGATAGAAAGTATCTTTCCAACCATCTTTCTCCAAATCCGCGGAGATATCTTTGAGCAAGCCGGCTTTTGCGTATTCGTTCATGCCACCGCCACCCCAACTCTGGAAGATATCGGGCGGATTCCCTGATTGCATTACCGTGGCTATTTTGGTTTTGAAGGCTTCGTTTTCGAGGACTGTGATTTCGATGGTCACATTAGGATGCTCTGCCATGTATTCATCAGCCAAATTTTGCCATAGAGCTTTTTGATCATCCGCTACCTGGATATGCCACCAGGTAATGGTCACTTTCTCGGGTTCGGTGGCTGTCGGTTCAGGCGGCACCTCGGTAGGTTCAGGTGGAGGTTGGGTTGGAGCAGGTTGGGTGGGTTCTACTTCGACGGCAGCCTCGGTGGGAAGGCTCGTAGCTGGTGTCGCGCACCCACTGAGGGTAAATGCTGCAATGAGCACAATACTCATGAGAGTAAAAATCTTGTGGGTCATTTTTCTTCTCCTTTAAGAGATAACCAGATCTAAAAATTTGATTGAAATTAAAGAAATTGGATAATTAGCGTATAATCTAAATGTGTGGATTCTCCTTTCTTAGGTCAGGACCTCACACACGGCACGCAGGGCTGGGTGACATCGATGGTTAGCCAGCCCTGTCTTTGGGGGGTGAGGTCGAACTGCGAATAATCAATTCGGTAGGTAACTCAATTCGGTTGGTATCTTTATCATTATTTTTTAGGATGTTGATCAACATCTGAGCCGCAACTCGTCCCATTTGCTCGAGGGGTTGTTGAACGGTGGTTAATGGGGGATAGACCATTGCCGATTGAGGGATATTATCGAACCCTACCACCGATATATCATCAGGGATGCGTAATCCTCGCGTGCGGACTGCATCCATGACGCCCATAGCCATGACATCGTTGGAAGCAAAGATTGCCGTTGGCGGGTCTTTGAGGTCGAGTAAGGCACATGCTCCGGCATATCCATCGGGTTGAAAAAAATTCCCTTCATAAATCAATTCGGGACTTTCGGGAATATGATGAGTGCGAAGCGCAGACCGATATCCTTGGAGACGATCGACCGCGCAGCCAAGATCCATCGAACCGGTGATGAAGCCGATTCGTTTATGTCCAAGCTGGATGAGATACTCGGTCGCCGTGTAAGCACCTTGCCAGTTGGTCGCGCCGACCGCTGGGCAATTTTCTTCGATTCCTTGATGATCGATAAGCACGAATGGAAAATTTCGCCGGGTGAGCGTTTCGATATAGTCGACCGGATTGCGCGGCAAAACAAGTAACAAACCATCTACCATGCCGCGTGCCAGGTTCGCGACATAATTGGCTTCTTTGGCGGCGGTGCGGTGGGTGGTGTAGAGGATGAGGTCCATCTCCGACCAGCTAAGTTCGGTATCGATGCCGCGGATGATTTCACCGATGTAGCCGGTCCCCAAATCGGGGACCAGCAGACCGATGGTGTTGGATTTTCCGCCTGCCAGGCTGCGTGCCTGTCGATTAGCGACATAACCCAAGCGGTGCATGGCGTCTAAGACGCGTTCTCGGGTTTCGGGTTTTACATGGGCATCATGATTGATGACCCGCGAGACCGTAGCGAAAGAGACGCCGGCAGCGGAGGCGACCTCGAAGATGGTTATTTTAGGGGAGAATTTATCGTTCATAATCATGTAAGCGCTTGCATAACACCCGAATAATTTCTCGAATTGATAAGGCTATTGTTCATAACAGACCGTATTTCTGCGCTGTAGTAGCTTAATTGGGGCAATAAACGAAGGATAATAATAAAATATGTCACTAGTTAGAATATCCTTCTAACATCGACATGAAAGCGTTTACATTAAAATCATAGCATAAACCCTAGTTGAAGTCAAGTGCTTTCTCCCTGTAAGCCATGCAAGCAAAAGTACCTCATGCGATGAGGAAAGAAACGGGAGTGGACGTAAATTTCATGTCCAGGCTGAAGATTTTTTTATTCGTTTGATTCAATTTTATGGTAAATATTACGCCGTTTGGACAGCTCTTAGGGTTAAAATAGGTTGTTTTGAATAACGCCTTTGATGGCATTGAAACATTATCGAATTACCATTTCGATATTTAATTATTCTTCAAATTAAGGAGATGCGTGCAATGAAACCCGAATTGATTGTCATGCTTACCCATCATGATGTGACGGTTGAAAATGCTTTGGACCTATTCGAAAAAAGTAAAGATTTACCCGTGCGTTATTGGGGATTCAAGGATGTGGGTCTACCGCCTGATCAAATGAAGGATTTAGTCGAAAAAATGAAGAAGGCGGGGAAAACCACTTGTCTGGAAGTGGTGAGCCTTTCGGAGGCAGAAGGATTACGAGGAGCAAAAATAGCTATCGAGGCTGGGTTCGATATCTTAATGGGGACAGTCTACTTTGATTTCATCCACGAGCAGCTCAAAGGCAGCCCGGTGAAATACTTTCCTTTTCCAGGTCATGTCCAATCTCATCCCTCCATATTAGATGGGAGTATCGCCGAAATCGTCCGGTATGCTGTTCAATTGGAAGCCAAAGGCGTTGAGGGGATGGACTTGCTGGCTTATCGTTATGTTGGCGACGCACCGCAGTTATTGAAAGAGGTGGTTGCTGCTACCCAAGTCCCGATTGTATCGGCTGGCAGCATCGCCAGTTATCAGCGGATTGCGGAGGTATGGGAAGCCGGCAGTTGGGGGTTTACCATTGGCGGGGCTTTCTTCGAGGGTAAGTTCGTTCCCAATGGGGATTTTACCGAAAATGTGAAAGCCGTGAGCGATTGGCTGGCAAATACACGGGTAGAAGATTTACCCCAGTACCTTGGGGAATAGGTATTGGCAAATTATCAAACCGTACAGTTTGATCAATTAATACTAACTTTGTACTTTATTTAAAATTGGATCTCAAGCCATTCGACCAGGCGAATTCTGTGATCATATTAGAGAACTCGTCTGGCATGCCCACACACTAGACCCTAAAGGTTTTCACACCCTTCCAAGATGCTTTTTGACACGGTATCTTTGCTAAAATTAAAGATGATTCGCAATGGAAACCTTTAGGGTCTCCTAAAAAGCATAGTTATTATGGGAATATCCTATTTGGGGAATCCTGCCATTTAAATAAAACTATATCTATTTGATTCCGTTTAGTCTTTGGTTGTGACCTTGCATTAATAATTTCACCTTGCCCCATCTTAATGTTTTCTGGCAAATTGTCAACAAGAAAGTTCCTAACAAACCATTCCCGAGAACACCCTGTTAAATCAGGATGACCTGCTATCGATGCAATGCGCCCTTGTTCAAGCAATACTTTTTCAATCGTATCGAAATATGTAGCTA
>JBDKUB010000143.1:0-6034 GCA_039679915.1 Anaerolineaceae bacterium | reverse complement strand
ACCTTTACAAGAATCTTGCCAACTCCTTGAAAAAAACATCTAAAAATCAATTTCTATATAATTTTGTCATACCATATTTTTCGAATCCCCGACTAAATTTATTGATAGGGCACCAATCGTTTTTCCAGCCAATCCACTGAAAAATACAACCCTAATCCCAATAAACTCATGGCGATGATTCCGGCATACATGGCAGGATAATTGAGCAGGGTGCTGCCATTCAAGTAAATGTAATACCCTAACCCTTTAGTGGTGGCGTACAGCTCGGCGACATACAGCACTGCCACGGCTGTGCCAACCGATTGGCGCAAAGCAGTCAATATGGCAGGTATGCTGGCTGGAAGATAAACAAAGCGAAAGAGCGCTCTCCTTCCAGCGCCCAAACTGCGTACGCTTTGGATCAATTCCGGGCGTAGCGCTGACGCCGAATCGCGCACCAGCACTAATATTTGAAAGAACAGAATCAAAAAGATGATTACGATCTTGGCGGAATCGCCGATACCCAGAAAGAGCAGCACCAAGGGTACAAACACCACTTTGGGGATAGGGTAAGTCAAATAGATCAGAGGTGAAAAAAAGCGGTTAAGGCGCGGCGATTGCCCCAAGACCAATCCAGCCGGCACCGCCAATGCAATAGATAAAACTGTGCTGGCAAAAACCCTCCAAAGGCTTACCAGAAAATGACCTAGCAACCCTTTGCCTAATTCTTGAACGAATACCTCCGCCACCAGCCATGGAGGAGGCAGAATGGGTTTATCGATCAGCCAGGCAACGATCTGCCAAATAATCGCCAGGAAAATCAATGCAAAAAATAAATCGCGCTGCTTCATGGCATATCCATCCTGGCACGTAACTCATAGCAAACCTCCATGTAGCGGGTACTGTGACGGTATTCCGGGCTGCCCGCATCGGGATTTTCGATGATGTTGGGTTCAACATTGGGAGGTTGGTTGAGTAATAAAATATTCTTACCCAGCAGGGCAGCTTCTTCTATAGCATGGGTTACCAGAATCAGAGTAAGGTTTTGTTCTTGTTGTAATTCCAGGGTTAGAGCCTGCAAGCCTTCCCGGGTGGGAGCGTCTAACGAAGAAAACGGTTCATCCATCAGAAGCAAATCGGGGTTGAGGGCTAAAGTGCGGGCAATGGCTGTGCGCTGACGCTGTCCACCTGATATTTGGCTGGGATATTTATCGGCCACCTGCTCCAATCCCAGGCGTTTTAACCAGGGTAAAACATTAGGCTCTGGCACAAAATCCTGCGGTGAATGTTTTCCATCCGGACCATAAAAGCTGCGCACACGCAGCCCCAGGCTGGCATTCTGGCGCACCGTTGCCCAGGGCAGCAAACCATAATCCTGAATGATCAACCCGCTTTGAGGGCGAGGGCGTTCTAAACGCGCACCATCGATGATAATCTGTCCGGATGTAGGCATGTGTAAGCCTGCCAATAGATAAAGTAGGGTCGATTTGCCACACCCCGAAGGTCCCAAGACTGCCCAGGCTTCACCGCGCTGCACTTCCCAGTTGAAATTTTGAAACACGGGCGGATTGAGTCCGTATGAAAAAGTGAGGTCAATTAATTGGATCATGCAAATTCTTACCACCAACCTCATCCCTAAGGTAAAAATTGGGTGTTGACCGAATCGCTATAAGCAATATCTTTTGTCAACAATCCCTTTTCTTTCGCCCAGGCAATCACATCATTCCATTGGATTTCACTAGGTACACCGGCTGTGGGAAACGAAGGTAGTTGGTAGGACCCCACCAGCGGTGCCGGTACCAATTGTTTTTCGGTGAGCAGGTTTTCAAATTGGGAAGGGTTAGCATTAATTTTGGCAGTCGCCTCATCGATGGCTAATAAAAAGTTTCGGATAGCGTTCGGATATTGGTCGATGATTGCCTTGCGAAAAGCAATGGTGCTGTAGCTGTATTCAGGGTGACTGGTATCGTCCAATACTAACACCGCACCTTGCTGGATGGCTAATAAAGACAATGGGTCCGGCATGGTGGCACTCTTCAGCTCGCCCGAAGCCAGCAACGCCATGCGGTCTGGAATTTTTGGCACGGCAATCGTCTTGATATCCGCGGCGGCTAATCCTTCGGCTTGCAGCAAACGCTCGGTTACATATTCGATGACTGTGCCTTCGGAAATCCCAATCTCCATACCTTTTAATTCTGATGGCTTAGTAATACCGCTCTGTTTGGATGCCAGGATGTAATATTGAGGATATTTATCGGTAGCAATCCGCGCAAACCGCACCACTTGAACTTGAACTTCATCCTTGTTATATAACACGGTGGAGACCAGCTCGTTGATCATGCCATCTGCCTGCCCAGCGACCACGATTTGGTCGCGTTCGGAGGCTGAAGCGGCGGGGATAAAGGTCACATTAACTTGATGGGCAGCAAACAATCCTTCCTGTTCGGCAACATACATGGGTAGCGCATCCAATATAGGGAGCACCGTGATTTTCAAAGTAATGGGGCTTTCGGTCGCGCCCGAGGACGACTTATTTGATGTCTGACATGACGCCAAAAATAAAGGTATTAGCAGCAATCCTATAACAAATTTTTTAAAACGACTTAATTCGATCATCGAACTTACACCTCTAGGAATAATCCTTATTTTGTGCATAATTTTCTGATCCGTGATTCTTTATGTTGAAGATGTTTATAATCCTAAATCCTTCCAAAGTAAATCTACCCGCTCCTTCACTTCAGGTGACATCTGCACCACTTCCGGCCAGCCGCGGGAATAGCCTTCCTCGGGGAGTTTGGCAGTTGCATCTACACCGATTTTCCCACCAAACGAATGCTGGTACGAGGCATGATCCAAATGATCTACCGGACCGGGAGAGACAACCACATCCCGGCTCCAATCCACATTGCCTAACGCCTGCCAGGCTGTTTGAGATAAATTTTGCACATCCACCCAATCATCCACCACAACAATCGCTTTGGCAAGGGATAACAGTGCCAAACCCCACAGTCCGTAGATCACCTTGCGGGCATGACCGGGATAGCGTTTTTTGATAGAAACAAGCACCAGGTTATGAAAAACTCCTTCAGCCGGCATATTGATATCCACAATCTCCGGTAAAAATAGACGAATTAGAGGCAGGAACAGCCGCTCGGTGGCTTTTCCCATCCACGCATCTTCCATAGGCGGTATACCCACGATTGTGGCTGGATAGATCGCATCTTTCCTGTGGGTTATTGCGGTTACATGGAAAACCGGAAAGGGTTCCACCGGCGTGTAGTAACCCGTATGATCGCCAAATGGGCCTTCAGGGCGATGCTCGTTAGGATCGATCTCCCCTTCGATGACGATCTCCGCTTGCGACGGAACTTCGAGAGGCTGCGAAACGCAATCCACGAAGGCTACCGGTTCACCGCGTAAATATCCAGCCAGTAAATATTCATCGATATTAGGGGGTAAAGGCGCCGAGGCGCACCATATGGAAGCAGGGTCACCACCCAATACTACCGCCGCCGGAATACGTTCTACTCGCAGTTCTTGAGCTATTCGTTCATGCTCAGCCCCCCCCTTATGGCGCTGCCAGTGCACCAGGAGAGTACGCTCGTCTACTTTCTGCAAGCGATACATCCCTACATTGCGGACGCCGGTTTGCGGATCGCGCGTGATAACCTGGGGCAAGGTAATGAATTGCCCCCCGTCTTTTGGCCAACACTTAAGGATGGGTAGTGTGTCCAATGAGGCATCGGTTGTATGAATGACTTCCTGAACTGCCGCCCGGCGGACTTTTTTCGGCGCTAAGCCGATCGATTTTATTACATCGAGTAAATCCTGCCCACGATCAATTACCTCGCGCATCCCTTTAGGTAAACGCGGATCGATCAATTTCCCTAAGTTTGCTGCCAAATCATCCAAGTGGTCTACACCCAATGCCATCGCCATACGTTCTGCCGACCCGAATCCATTGATGAAAACCGGCATATCTGAGCCAGTCACCTTTTCGAATAACAAAGCCGGATTATTTCCAGGTGAGCTTCTGCTTATGCGGTGAGTGATTTCGGTGATTTCCAATAAGGGAGAGACTGGGAGCGTAATCCTCTTCATCTGCCCAGATTGTTCGAGCAATTGGATAAAATCCCTAAGATTTTCAATTGGCATGGATTATTCTCCTGGCGGGCTATCAAAGGTGATTCTCTTGTTTCGATTTCTAGTAACACTTGTTAATTATTAATCGCAGTGCGGATTATAGCACAGGGGAAAAATCATATCGATTGGTTGGCTTAAAGGCATAAGATTGCCCTCGACGTTAATCTAAAAATCAAAGTTATGTAACATTTATTATAATTACTAACGGTTATGCAAGTATTACTGCGAATTCAATTGACATATAAATTTCCCTATGTAAAATAGTACTGAAGGACTATGACAAAACCGCGTTCACAACTATTGATCGATCGTCTGCACGAGCTTCATGCATCTTCCCCTGACATCGAAGCCTCCGCAATAGTCAGTGTAGATGGGTTGATTATCGCTTCTGCATTGCCCACCGATACTGAAGAAGACCGGGTGTCAGCCATGTCTGCTGCTATGCTGTCTTTGGGCGAGCGTATTGCTTCAGAGCTTGGACGCGGCTCATTAGAACAAGTTTATATAAAAGGTGAAAAGGGTATTGTACTTCTCGTCTCAGTAGGTGAAGAAGCAGTTTTAACAGCCTTGGCGCGTGAACAATCGAAAATCGGCTTGATACTTTTGGAAGTGCGCCATGCCGCTGAAGATCTCAAAAATTTATTCTAATTCATATATCGAAATGGCAGGGATCAATGGAACCAATTCCGAAAAGCAACCTTTTCTATTCTAATAATACCGTCCGGCTATATCTATTAGCTGTCGAAGAAGTCATTGGAAAAAACGGTTTGAAAGCTGTCTTAAACCTAGCTCACCTCTCTGACCTGGTGGATAATTATCCACCAGAGACCATGGACAAAACATTTGATTTTGCCGACTTCTCTACCATTAATCTTGCTCTGGAAGAAGTATATGGCGCCAAAGGGGGACGTGCTCTAAGTATGCGAGCTGGTAAAATCTATTGCCAACATACCTTTCGTGCATTTGGGGAAAAAGCCGGTTTAAAGCAACCGGAATTCCTCAGCTTGTCCCCGTTAGAAAAATTGCGCAAAGGATTACCCATGATTGCGGCTACATCCAATTCCCTGAGCGATCAAAACATCACCGTGGAAGAGCGAGAAAATGATTTCGTGTACACCATCAATGCATGTCCTGCTTGCTGGGGACGTTCGGGAGAATCAAAGCCGGTGTGTAGCATGCCAAATGGTTTTCTCCAGGGATGCCTGGAATACCTCCTCGAAGGAAAAGAGTTCTCCCTGGTTGAAGAAAAATGCCATGCCGCCGGTGATGCAGCCTGCACATTTATTATCAAAAAACCTGAATGAAGCTAATCATCAGCTCTCATAAAAGGCCATTGGATCACCAATTTATATTATTCGGAGGGATAGTTCTATTATGACTAAATCACGTTCACAACAAATGGTAGATCGTCTCCGCGACCTTCATGCTTCATCACCCGATATCGAAGCCTCAGCCATAGTCAGCGTTGATGGCTTGATCATCGCCTCTGCCTTGCCCGCAGGGTCAGAAGATGACCGGGTTTCAGCCATGTCGGCAGCCATGCTCTCCCTGGGTGAGCGCATTGCTTCGGAGCTCGGACGCGGCGCCTTGCAAGAAGTGTACGTCAAAGGCGAGAAAGGCTTCGTCGTGCTGGTCTCAGTCGGTGAAGAAGCAGTACTGACCGTTCTTGCGCGTGAGCAAGCCAAGCTCGGTTTGATGTTCCTTGAAATGCATCGCGCAGCCGAAGATCTATCTAAATTATTCTAATTTCACTTTTTCTTTGAATATCGTTAAGTGCCAAGGATTTTATTCCCTAGACCCACTATCTTTACGCGAATAAAAGATGTCTGGCATATCTATTTGATAATAGAAGAAGATATCGGATAAATCAAACAAGCCATCTCCTCATAGAATCATCAAGGCTCAACCACGC
>JBDKUB010000325.1:0-3335 GCA_039679915.1 Anaerolineaceae bacterium | reverse complement strand
TGCAACGGTTGTTAGGGAAGCTGCGCCTGTCATCTTCGGAAGCCTGGAAGCCGGTAATGAAACCCGTCTCTGAATTAGGGTTGCCTTCACCGGGAATCAATCCACGAGTGCCGGGCATAGCAACCAGCCAGCCAAGTCAATTGGAGCCCTCCATAAACAATAAGGCAGCCGCACCTTTTGAAGGCGAGGTAGTGCAGCGACCCAAACCGCAAATCAAACAAATGCCTAAAATAGAACTACCTTCTGTTACCCCAGAATATACTCAACTGCAGAAGGTCGTTGAGGGTATTGCTGATGATGATCCATCCAGTCTGGCAGAAGCGATTCAATTATGGCTGAACGAGGACGAGAAGCGCAATGGCTAGTGATTCGGTCATGGATTCTAAAGGACTATTTAAGGCAGCTACATTGCTGTTGTGCTTGGGTGTAGAGCGTTCTTCCAAAGTATTGGCATATTTAGGAGAGAGCGATCTCGAACGGGTTTTGTTGGCAGTAAGCGAAGTGGGATCTGTATCGCAAGATATGCGTGCGGAAGTAATGCAGGAAGCAGCAGAATTATCCATGGCATCCTCGAATATGACCATGGGGGGTGTGGATTATTCCCGACAATTGTTAGCGCGGGCAGTTGGTCCAAGGCGTGGGGCAGAAATCCTCGAACGTATTTCTGCAAGCCAACAACTTTCTTCGTTCGAGATTGTCAAGAACGCCGATGCTGCACAGGTAGCAACATTATTACAAGAAGAACATCCGCAAACCATCGCATTGGTACTTTCCTACTTGGAAGCCAAACTGGCAGCCGATATCTTGACCCATATGTCCCCCGAATTACAAGTGGAAGTCACCCTGCGATTAGCCAAAATGGATCGCGTTTCACCTCACGTAGTCGACGTCATTGAGCGTGGATTGAAACACAAATTATCAGGGGTGATTAGTGTGGCGGGATTCCGTGAAACGGGCGGTGTTTCATTTTTGGTGAAAATGCTCAACCAGGTGGATCGGGGCGTCCAAAAAACGATTTTCGATACCCTGGAACCGGTGAACCCAGCCCTTGTCGAAGAAATCCGCGCCAATATGTTTACCTTTGATGATTTGGTTAAACTGGATGATCGCAGTATGCAGCGAGTACTCCGGGATATAAACAAGCAAGAATTAGCGCTGGCTTTGAAGGGCGCTCCCGATAAAGTGCGCGATTTGATCATGCGCAACCTGTCTGAGAGAGCCCGCGAATCGCTGGCTGAAGAGGTCGAGTTGTTAGGTCCACAATTGGCTAAAAATGTCTATGGCGCACAGCGCCGCATCGTAGATATCGTTCGCTCACTGGAAGAATCGGAAGAGATCGTTATCGGTGGCAGCGGCTCAGAATATGCGATTATCACATGATAAGTGTTTGGCGAGATTTTATCGATGACCATTAAATCCTGGAATCCAAACAGTATAAAAACGAATCGCCCTTCGATTTTTACCTCGGCTGATATGCCTGTTATCGAGGAGAAGGATCACCAGGGAGCGGATCCAAAGGTTGATAACTCCTGGTCAGAATATCATTTTCCGGAGATATCCTCTGAGCAAGATCGCTTATTAAAACCGGTAACAGAATCGACAGAAACGGATGGTCAAAGCTCGCCGGATAATTTATCTCATTGGTCACCAGAAGAGATAAAAAATGGATTTGTAGTAAATCGTGACAAGAGCTTGCGGTATACCAAAGGCAAGGCAGGCGGTTCGAATAAGGGTGATTCTTCATCTGATAATTCCGAACAATTCGCTTCTATCCTTGCACAATCCAACGCTCAAGCAGCCGAGATCCTTGCGAAAGCAGAAGAACAAGCACGCCAAATTATCCAACAAGCAGAAAACCAGGCTGCGAACTTAACCCATCAGGCATATCAGGATGGTTTAGAAGCCGCCAATGCGGAGATATCCGATCTTTTGAAAACAACTCGAGCCATAGTAGAAGAAGTGGAAGCCTGGCGGGAAAACACCTTATCCAAGGGTGAAACCATGATGCTGCGTTTGGTCATCGAAATTGCCCAATCGTTATTCGGTGAAGGGTTGCCTCTGGATCCGGATACATTGGGAAATACTTTTTCAAGAGCATTATCCCAGGCAAAGACCCTTGGAAATTTAAGAATTTATATTCACCCTGATGATGCCGTGGCTTTGACACCTCATTGGGCACAGCAACAGGCTACCTTCAGCGGTCAAAAAATCGAGCTAATCCCATCCGATATTATTAAAAGGGGGGGATGTTTTATCGAAGGAGAATTTGGCAGTGTCGATGCGCGTGTCGAAACCCAATTACAAATGATTAAAGACACGCTGCTGGATACTTTGTCTTTACCGGTAGGAAATGCTGTATGACCATTTCTTCGTTACCCGACCTGACCCGCTATCACCTGGCTTTGAACCAGTTAAACACGGTGCGTTTATCCGGCAGAATCATTCAAGTTGTCGGTTTGACTATCGAGGCGACGGGGCTGGACTGTCAGATTGGTGAAGTATGTGAAATTCGCGCCAATGATGGTCCGCCTCTAATTGCTGAGGTAGTGGGATTTCGCGAGCAGCGCACTTTGTTAATGCCATTGGGTGATATGCAAGGTATCCAACCCGGCTGCCCGATCATCCCTTTGAGGACTGCTTTCCGTACACCGGTGGGAGAGGCATTGTTGGGCAGGGTTTTGGACGGATTGGGAAAACCAATCGACGGTAAAGGACCTTTAGGAGAGTTGCATACAGTGCCTACCTATAACGCTGCTCCTCATCCCTTGAACCGTCAAGCCATCACCGAACCTATGGTGACCGGAATCCGCGTATTGGATGGATTGCTTACCACCGGAAAAGGGCAACGCTTAGGAATTTTCGCAGGGAGCGGTGTGGGCAAAAGTGTATTGTTGGGCAGTATCGCCCGCAATTCTAAAGCGGATGTCAGCGTGATTGCCCTGGTGGGGGAGCGGGGACGTGAAGTGCAGGAATTTATCGATCACGATTTGGGAGAACAAGGGCTTAAACGATCGGTGGTCGTCGTTTCTACATCAGATCAACCTGCCCTCATTCGGCTTAAAGCAGCCTGGGTCTCGACCTCCATTGCGGAATATTTTCGAGCGAATGGATTGAACGTAACTTTGTTAATGGATTCGGTAACCCGCTTCGCAATGGCGCAACGTGAGGTTGGGCTGGCGATTGGCGAGCCACCTGCCAGTAAGGGATATCCTCCATCGGTATTTGCCCAGATGCCGAAATTATTGGAACGAGCCGGGAACAACGATAAGGGATCCATCACCGGTTTTTATACTGTGCTGGTAGAAGGTGATGATTTTACCGAACCCATATGTGAT
>JBDKUB010000395.1:0-1742 GCA_039679915.1 Anaerolineaceae bacterium | reverse complement strand
ATTGATGTTTTTCAAGTGTTTCTCAATAAAGAAATATGCTGAAGATACAAGTTAGAAATATTATCGATCATATGATCAATATTGAATTCATTGATGGCAAAATTCTTTCCGTTAACTTTGAAGGTTTCCCGTAATTTCTCATTGGTCAACAGCTCGATACAGGCATTTGCCATATCGTTTATATTTCCTGGAGGAAATAAATACCCAGTTTTCCCTGGTTCGATGATCTCTTTTATCCCATCGATTTGATAACAAACTACCGGTAAACCCATGCACATTGCCTGAGGAATCACGCGCGGCAATCCCTCCCATAGGGAGGTTAACAAAAATACATCCATGGCTGCCATCATCTGGGCTACATCGCGGCGTAAACCGGTTAGGACTACTCTATCTTTTATGTTTTCTTCATTGATCGCTTCTAGTACTTCATTTTTGAGAGGACCATCTCCAACCAACAAGAAATAACAATTGGGCAAATGTCGAGCGACTATAGCGGCTATTCGAATCCAATCTATTGGGTTTTTTTGGGGCGAGAATCTGCCCACATTGCCCAAGACCATTGCATTAGTAGGAATATTCAACTCCATGCGTATTTTCTCTTTATCGAATTTTTCAGGGTTGAACTCATCCAGAGGGATAGCACTGCGGATAAGATGATATTGAGAAGGCTTTCCAATATGATGCTCTAATCCTTTTTTTGTATCCTGCTTGGTTACGACTATCAAGGCATCGGTGAATGTTGCGCAGAATCTTTCGAGGATGATGTAGAAATATTTCACCCAAAGTGCCATATGGTCATGGAAGCTCCAACCGTGGACAGTGTGGATGATGATTGGCGTACCTGCCAGTTTTGCGGCAATTCTTCCCAAAATGCCGGCTTTGGAACTATGAGTGTGAATGATATCAAAACGATACTTGCGAATATACCGATAAAGTTGCCATAAGGCAATCATGTCATTAATAAGGCTGATTTCGCGTAATAAACGGGGGAAAATGGTCAATTTTATTCCACGTGAACGAGTTTCTTCGATTAAACTACCCTCGCTGCCCGTTTGCGATCCAGAAATCACTTCTACATCAAAAATGTTTTTATCTAACATCGCAGCAGTGTACATCACATTTTCTTGAGCGCCCCCAACAATCAGACGAGTAATAATATGGAGTACAGAGATAGACATGTTATGTTTGCCGAATGTGATTTTGGATGACCGATTCAATAAAATCCACTTTATTATCCCATGAATTTTGACAGGCAATAGATTTACGTCGGTTTTCGATCAATGGATTGTTCTCATTTAGAGACTTCTCGAATTCCGAAATGAACTGTTCTAATGTGTTTGCAAGATACAATATATCTGAAAATTCTTTGGGTTCGGGTAGAGGTGGAGAAACAACTGGTTTGCCGGTGGCAAAATATTCATATAGCTTTAGTGGACTGCGGAAATATGCCCTTTCATCTTGGACATAGGGGAGGAAACAGACGTCGAATTCATCGATGATGGCTGGGATGTGTTGATATGGTCGACTGCCAAGTAGAAAACAATTTGGAATTGATTTTAATCTCTTGATCGATGGATCATTAGGGGATAATGGATAGGTCCCTCCAACAAAAACAAATGACCAGCTAGGTCGATGAGTTGCTAAGCCTTCGAGCAGTTTAAAATCGATTCGCTCGTTTAGATTACCTACATATCCTAGGCGGGGATGAGGAATCGTGGAAAATATGCTGGAAATAGCTTCCG
>JBDKUB010000452.1:0-4920 GCA_039679915.1 Anaerolineaceae bacterium | reverse complement strand
CGGAGAAGCCAAAGCTAATGCTCTCTCTTATGCTTACGCTCTGGGTGCTACCCGCGCCGGCGTTCTGGAAACGACTTTCACCGAAGAAACTGAGACTGATTTGTTCGGCGAACAGGCAGTATTGTGTGGGGGTGTGACCGCTTTGGTCAAGGCGGGTTTTGAAACCCTGGTCGAAGCGGGATACCAGCCAGAAGTAGCCTATTTCGAGTGCTTGCATGAACTGAAACTTATCGTCGACCTAATGTATCGGGGTGGAATGAACTACATGCGTTATTCCGTTTCCGATACCGCCGAGTATGGAGATTATATTGCTGGACCTAAATTGATTACCGAGGAAACCAAGCATGTGATGTCCGAGTTATTGGAGGATATTCAAGATGGAAGTTTTGCCCAGACTTGGATCGAAGAAAACCGACAAGGGTTGCCGAATTTCAAAAAATACCGGCGCTTGAATCAGGAGCATTTAATCGAGCAAGTTGGCGCAGAACTGCGCCAGATGATGCCTTTTATCCAACCGGTAACCATTAAACCGGGTGATTAAAGATTCGATTTATAAAGAGGCTTTTATGAGACCAAATTATCTGAGGATTTTTGATACGACACTACGAGATGGTGAACAATCGCCAGGTGCCAGCCTCACTTCATCCGAAAAGATCGAGATTGCTCGATCTCTAGCTCGGTTAGGTGTCGATATCATTGAAGCTGGCTTCCCGGCAGCTTCACCGGATGACCTCGAAGCGGTGAAGCGGATTGCGATGGAAGTGGGTAATCCAAGCCCGGGCAACAGCAGTTTATATAATAGAACACCGGTGATATGCGGATTAGCGCGGGCTAACAAAGGCGATATCGAGGCTGCCTGGCAGGCAGTGCAATATGCTGCGCATCCGCGCATTCACACCTTCATTGCCACATCACCTATCCACATGGAATACAAACTGCATATGATTCCTCAGGAAGTGTTAGAAAAAGTGGGCAAGATGGTGGCTTATGCCCATTCGCTGTGTGAGGATGTCGAATTTTCACCGGAAGATGCTGCGCGCAGCGACCCGGAATTTCTGTATCAGGTGCTGGGCGAAGCCATTGCAGCCGGTGCTACAACGCTCAATATTCCGGATACCGTGGGCTATTCAACTCCAGAAGAATTTAGCGCCCTCATATCGGGCATCATCGCCAATACACCCGGAATCGAAAAAGCTGTGGTTTCGGTGCATTGTCACAATGATCTGGGATTGGCAACAGCCAATACCATCGCTGGCTTGAAAGCGGGTGCCCGTCAGGCAGAGGTGACGATTAATGGCATTGGTGAAAGGGCAGGCAACACGTCATTGGAAGAAGTAGTGATGACCCTACATACACGCCGGGCTGTATTTGGGTTGGAAACAGGCATCGATACAACCCAAATCACGCGGGTTAGTCGGATGGTTTCCAATTATACCGGTATCCCGGTACAGCCCAATAAAGCTGTGGTAGGCGCCAATGCTTTTGCACATGAGGCTGGCATCCATCAGGATGGTATGCTCAAGCATCACAATACTTATGAGATCATGCGCCCCGAAACAGTGGGGATCAGCCAATCACGCTTGGTGATGGGCAAACATTCGGGTCGTCATGCGCTCAAAGTCCGCTTGCAGGAATTGGGTTATGAGCTTTCCGATGAGGAATTAGCTCAAGCGTTCGACCGTTTCAAAACACTGGCGGATAAGAAAAAAGAAGTTACCGATGCCGACCTGGAAGCGCTCATTGAAGACCAGGTTTCCATCTCGGAAGAGATATATAGCCTGGATGGATTGCAGGTCACCTGCGGCACAATGGGAATGCCAACTGCCAGTGTTCGATTACGCGGACCAGATGGTGTCTTGCAGGTGGAAGCAGCAGTGGGGACCGGACCCGTTCACGCTGTATATAAAGCAATCGACACGATCGTGGGGGTGGAAAACGAACTGGTGGAATTCAATATCCATGCCGTGACGGAGGGCATCGATGCGTTGGGAGAAGTCACGGTGCGCTTAAAAGCACAAAATGGCAACACGCATCATCGAACATCCCCTCAAAGCGAATTGATGCAAGTAAAAACCTACGGCGGTTACGGCGCCGATACCGATATCGTGGTCGCTTCTGCCAAAGCTTACCTGACTGCTCTGAATAAAGTGTTGATTACCCGTAACCCTCTGAGCGAGCAGCAAGATTCAGAAACGACATTAATGACAGCATAAATTGATAGGAGTATAAAATGTTATCGAATCCATCCCCTGAAATGATGCCTGTAAAGGCATACAAAAATCTTTCGAAGACAGCCATGAAAGCGGCTTCTGCAGATCCAGCAAGGGTTGACGAAGCGGATAACGAAATATCCACTAACAGCGATTCGGCGGACCCTTCTTCCGTGATGAATTTCAAACCTTACGAAGATTTGAGCAATCCGCAAGGGAACAGTCTTTTTTCACCATTCTAGATATCAATGACTTCACCGCGCACGCTTTTCCAAAAAATCTGGGATGATCACATCGTCTTTCAGGAAAAGGACCATCCCGCAATTCTATACATCGATTTACACCTGGTGCACGAAGTGACCTCTCCTCAGGCTTTTCAAGGGTTGCGAGATAAGGGATTGCGGGTGCACCGACCTGATTTGACATTGGCGACCATTGATCATTCATCTCCCACCATCGATCTTTCGCTGGATCATGTGGATGAATTAGCTGCCAAACAGGTGCGCCTGATGCAAAAGAATTGCACAGATTTTGGCGTTCCCCTGTTAGGGTTAGACCATCCTCAGCGAGGCATTGTCCATGTAGTCGGTCCGGAATTGGGTTATACCCAACCGGGAAAGACTATTGTCTGTGGCGATAGCCATACGGCTACCCATGGTGCATTTGGGGCTTTGGCATTTGGCATTGGCACCAGCGAAGTCGAACATGTGTTGGCTACCCAATGCCTTATGCAGTACCAGCCCAAGACGTTTCAGGTGAATTTCGAGGGAAAACTCACCCAAGGGGTAACAGCCAAGGATATGATTCTGGCGCTCATTGCTCAAATTGGAGTAGGGGGCGGAACTGAGCATGTCATCGAGTATGGCGGCTCTGCTGTGCGCGACCTGGATATGGATGGGCGGATGACGTTGTGCAACATGAGCATCGAAGCCGGAGCGCGAGCAGGCATGATTGCGCCTGATGACACCACAATAGATTACCTGGCAGGTCTGCCCTATACCCCTCAGGGAAAAGCCTGGGATACCGCACTAAAAAAGTGGGAGCAATTAAAAACGGATGATGGGGCGGTGTTCGATCGGTCCATCACCCTGGATGCAGCACGTATCGAACCGATGATCACCTATGGTACGAATCCATCGATGGGGGTAGCGATTAATCAACCAGTAGCGGATCCTTCCAAAGAAAGTGACCCGGGGAAGCGCCGTGCAATTGAAAAAGCGTTGGCATATATGGAAATTCAACCAGGCAAGAGTCTGTTAGGTCATCCGGTAGATGTGGTGTTCATTGGCAGTTGCACCAATGGCAGATTGCAGGACTTACGCCTAGCAGCCCAATTGTTCAAGGGACGCAAAGTGGCTGAGGGTGTGCGTGTGCTGGTTGTTCCCGGCTCTGAAGGTATTCGTCGTCAGGCAGAAGCTGAAGGTCTGCATCGCATTTTCAAAGAGGCTGGTGCTGAATGGCGCTACCCTGGCTGCAGTATGTGTATCGCCATGAACGGCGATGAATTAAAACCGGGGCAATATGCGGTTAGCACCAGCAACCGCAATTTTGAAAATCGACAAGGTATCAATGGCCGCACCTTTTTAGCCAGTCCGCTTACCGCTGCAGCCGCAGCAGTAAAAGGCTGTATCACGGATCCGAGGTTGATTTAATATGCAACCTTTATCGAAATTACACTCTTGCTTGATCCCATTACCCTATTCGAACGTGGACACTGATCAGATAATTCCAGCCCGGTATCTGAAAGTGACCGATAAAACAGGATTGGCGGATGGGTTATTCTACAGTTGGCGCTATTTGGCGGATGGTAAACCGAACCCTGATTTTCCGCTCAATCGAGAAGCAGCCAAAGGATGTTCGATATTAGTTGCGGGGGACAATTTTGGCAGCGGGTCGTCCCGCGAGCATGCTCCCTGGGCGTTATTGGGTTGGGGAATACGGGCAGTCATCTCGACTTCGATCGCTGATATTTTTCACAGTAATGCATTAAAGAACGGCTTGCTGCCTGTTGTTGTGGATAAACAATTTCATAGCAAGCTTTTCGATCTGGCAAATTCTTGGTTTAACTCGGACGTCCATCAAGTCAGTCCAAAAGATCAGCTAAACCAATATGGTGTAGTCATCTCTGTAGTAGATCAAAGCATCACCCTACCAGATGGCAGTAAAACAAATTTCAGTTTGGATCCTTTTAGTAAAACTTGCCTGTTACAAGGCGTCGATGTTTTGGGATATATACTCAAACATAAAGATAAAATCAGCGCTTTTGAAGATAACAAATTTGCAGCTAAGAAGGAGTCTTCCCCTGTATGAGCACGCACAATCAGGCTTCGCAAATCTTTCTATATGACACTACCTTGCGCGATGGATCGCAGCGTGAAGGTATTTCGTTCTCTTTGGATGACAAGCTAAAAATTACCCGCCGATTGGATGATTTTGGTATGCATTATATCGAAGGGGGTTGGCCGGGTTCGAATCCCAAAGACGAAGCCTATTTTAAAAAGGTGAGTCAATTGAAGCTCAAGAATGCTAAAATTGCTGCGTTTGGCAGTACCACACGTAAGGGAACACTTCCAGCAGACGATCCAAATATCCAGGCATTATTAGCAGCGAATACGCCGGTAGTAACCCTGGTTGGTAAATCCTGGGATTTTCATGTTACCCATGTCCTCGAAACAACCCTGGCGGAAAACCTCGAGATGATTCGCAGTAG
>JBDKUB010000451.1:0-1626 GCA_039679915.1 Anaerolineaceae bacterium | reverse complement strand
AAGAGGAAGAAAACCATACATTGCCACGTTTGTTTACCACACCGACTCCGCAATCCACTATTTTAAGTGGGAAATTTTTAGCAGTATTTTTAGTGGTACTGATGCAGGTCATTGTATTAATGATATCTGCCCACTTGATTTTTGGTATTCAATGGGGCGAGACTTCTTCTGTGGCTTTGGTGGCAATGGGTATCGTGTTTGCAGCCGCTTCGTGTGGAATTTTTATCAATTCGTTTATCAAAGACACCCATCAAGGGGGCCTTATTTATGGTGGCATATTAACCTTATCCGGTATGCTTGGCATGATTCGAGTCTTTGGCATGGGTACTGCCAGTACTGAAAATATGGTTAATAATGTCTCACTCCTAGTTCCTCAAGGCTGGGCGGTGCGTGGGCTGCTTCAAACGATGAATGGTGCGCCTATACAAGATGTGTTGGTTACGTTTTTGGTTTTACTGTTGTGGGCTGCCGTTTTCTTCGGGGTAGGGGTTTGGCGATTCAACCATCGCTATGGGTAGAAGGATTCTATGAGAAGAACGTTTGACATTGCCATAAAAGACATACACCAAATTCTGATCGACCATCAAACACTTTTGTTTTTATTGATCATGCCGATCGCGTTTACCTTCCTTTTTGGTTATGCCTCGGGTGTATTTAGCGGGTCAAATTCGGATAACCGTTTGCCTGTTGGGTTTATCTCGAGAGATAACCATTGGTTTAGTCAGGAATTATATGAGTCACTAAAAAAATCAGATGTTATTCGTCTGCGAGAATTTTCTACAGCCAAACAGCAGGAAATGATAGATTTGATTGCCGATGAAAAATTGGCTGCCGGCATGATTATTCCGGAACGCTATGGCGCTAGTTTTATAAAAGGAAAACCGGCGAAAATCGTTCTAATTACCGATGATTCTTCGGCCACAAGTACCACTATCAAAAGCGCAATTATTTCTACCGTCATTCGATTGGATAGCGCAACCCAAACTGCTAATATTATGGAACAAATGGTTGGAGATCAAACGCACTTCGACTATATATTCGAGGAATCATTATCAGCTTGGGAAAACCCTCCCATAAAGGTTTTGGAAATTAAAAGCGATGCAATCGATAGTAATGGTAATGAAGCATTATCCTATATTTCTCCTGGTATGATGATGCAATTTGCAATTGCGGAGTTAATGGTAGCTGCTCAAATAATTGTGAATGAACGCAAAACTCGTTGTTTGCAGCGGCTTTTTACAACGGCAACCCATCGATTTCATATATTGACCGGCCATTTTCTGGCTATCTTCATTATTATTTTCGTCCAATTCGTCTTATTGATTCTCATGGGCTCTCTCTTACTCAAGGTCAATTATTTGCGCAATCCATGGGCTACTTTTTTGGTGGCGATTTGGGCGGCAGGCTGTATCGCTGCTTTTGGACTGTTGATTGGGGTTGTGTCTAAAACTGGAGAACAAGCCGTAGTTATTTCTATGGTGGCAATGTTCGTTTTTGCTGGAATTGGAGGGGCATGGGTGCCCTTGGAGTTTACCAGTCCCACCTTTCAAGCGATTGGGCATGTTTCACCAATTGCCTGGGCGATGGACGGTTTTGAAAATATTGCCATTCGCGGCTTGGGCTTTA
>JBDKUB010000345.1:0-4922 GCA_039679915.1 Anaerolineaceae bacterium | reverse complement strand
TTCATGGGCGGCAAGCAGAGGTCTTATCGACATGGGTGTGAGAGTCATTAAGAAAAGCCTGCAATATCAGCCTGTCGAACCGGATATTTTGGTGAACGACCGTTTTGACTTGACTCCTTTAGGTTTCAACGCTTATGTGATGCACACCCCTGGCCATACGCCGGGTTCGATGAGTGTGGTGGTGAACAACGAAATAGCTCTGGTTGGCGATGCCATGACGGGAATGTTTGGCTCGATATTCCCGCTGTATGCCACGGACAAACAAGCCGTAGTGGCTAGCTGGAAAAAGCTGTTAGACTGTGGCTGCTCGCTCTTCCTCTCCGGTCACGGCGGGGTAAATCGCAGAGAGAGGGTCGAATCGCAGTATAGAGCTCATTCCAAGAATCTATAATTAATTAAGTATGCTAAGATGTCTCGCTTCGCTCGACATGACCTATATGACTTATGAGACAGCCCCTACTATACGCTTGTCTTACCGAGTTAAGCGAGGAATTTTATCATGATTAAATAGGAAATCACATTTGACGGTCCGTTCGGGTAGAAAGTCTTATAATTAAATCATGGAAAATGAAAACATGGCACAGCTTACAGAATCTATTGCACAAAATTATTATGATTTGAGCCGCCTGGGAAAAAACGAGTGGTGGCGTTATCTGCTTTCCTTTGGTCTCATTGTTTTATTTTGGTTAGGAGGCAGCCTGTTATTAGTTCTACTCCTATATATGTACTTCCTGGTCGATAATAACCCAGCCACCGGATTTGATTCTAATTCGACTTTTAACATAGACGTGAATCCGCTTGCCAATTTGGCGGTGAGCCTGATGAGCTTCATCCCCCTTTTGATCAGTATCATATTGGCAGTCAAATTGATTCACCGCCGACCGGTAACTTCATTGATTACCCCTTATAAAAAGGTCGATTGGAAACGGATTGGGGTTGGCATCCTGGCTATCTGGATTCTGGCTATTTTTAGTTGTGTTTTGGAAGCTGTTTTATACCCTGGGCGTTATCAGTTTAGTTTCGACAGCTCGGAATTTTTTAAATATGTACCCTTGATTCTTATTTTTATCCCCATTCAAGCTACAACCGAAGAGCTGATCTTTCGCGGTTATTTGACGCAGAGCTTGAACTTGCTTTTCAAACGGCCTTGGATTGCCATCGTCCTTTCAAGCACGGTATTCATGCTCATGCATTATGCCAACCCGGAAGTATCCGTAAATGTTGTGCTAACGCTGGCTTATTATTTCACGGTTGGCTTATTTATGGCTGTGATTACCTTGAAAGATAACCGGTTGGAACTTGCCTTAGGTTGTCACATCGGGATCAACTTGTTCGTTTTGGTGGCAAATTACTCCGGCTCAGTACTGCCTGTGCCGTCCATTTTTACCGTGACCGTCCTCGACCCGGTTTACAATCTGGTCAGTTTCATCATCATGGCAGCACTATTCTATTTATTTTTGAATCTCGCAAAAAAACGAGAATTATCCGACTCATAAACAGTCAATCGAACAGCAGGATTGATTTACACCGTCTTAGTGTACACATTGAAAGTGGGGGGAGCTTCCAAATGTTTCTTGACCTTGCATTGATCGGCAGAACGGATCAGGGCTGGCAGATATTTCGCCGGGAAATCAGGAGGCGTTTGGATTTCGATATCAATCTGCTCAACCATACCGGTTCCTGGATTAGTATGAGGGCGTTCGATGATGCGGATACCATCGCTGGGGATGCCTCGCTGTTTGCAAAACCCTAACACAAAAATGCCAGCGCAGGTCCCGAGCGAGGCAAGGAATAAGTCGAAGGGGGTGGGAGCGGAGCCTTCACCTCCGCCGATGGGCGGCTGATCGGTTTTGATGGTAAAACCATTAAAGTGGGCGTCGACCTTTGCGCCGCCGGGGAAATCGATGATCATTTCCATTTTTATCACTCCAAAATGTTTTGTCTATCCAGACATTAGATGCGGAATAGAATAAAAAGTAACACTTTTCCTTTACCAATAATAATTTAAGTCGGTATCAGTCGACGGTGATAAGTGAAGGAGATTCCTCCGGAGTTTTTTTCCAGAAGAACGCCCAATACATATAAATCGAAATCGAATAGAGTATCAGCGTACCGACGATCGGTGGGGTAAATCCATAACGTACTTGCAGCCACCCACTTATAGTGGGACTGAACGCCCAGCCAAAATTGCTCGCCATACTCACTAAACTGGCTACCATTGCCCGCGCCGATGGTTCGACATGCTCCATTACGTAAGTGTCATAGACTGGCGAGCTCATATTCATCAACGCCAGACGGATATAATAAGAGAAGGCACTGAGATAGAATACGGGTGAAAATCCCATCAAAGCCAGAAATGGAATCGATAATGCCTGAGTAATAACCACCAGTTGGATTTTGCCTATGCGGTCTGCCAGAGGCGGCGCAATAACCAAGCCAATTCCCATGGCTAAAGACCCCCAGGCAAACAGGCTGCCGATCACCGGGTCGGGTTGATGATATACCTGGCGGTAGAAAACGTTCATGAACGGCATGATCAATCCAGCTCCGATAGATGTAACCAACATGGGGGAAATCAACTTGCTGAGTAATACCGGATGTTTTGATGCAAAACTAATCGGCGCAAATACGGTCTGATCTGCCTTGCCGGTGCGCGGCGTTTTCAGAAAAAATATAGGCACCAATCCCAAAAAGGCAACGATGCCGATGATCAAAATCGAACCGCTGTAGGCAATACTGCTGGTGGGGATTACCCCTTGTCGTTGGGCGATCCAGGTAGGCAGATAGCCACCTATCCAGTTGCCCACCGAGCTCATCGCCATTTGAATGCCCATTCCAAAGCTGAATAAATAGGTGCGTTCATGTTCTGTGCTGTTTTCCATCAAAAATGGAGACATGGTGACTGCCGCAAAGCAGAAAGCGATTCCGGCTAAAATGTTGAACATCATAAATGCTAATTCGGTCCGCCAGAAAACCACACCAATAATGCTGATGCTTTCCAGAGTATAAGACACAAGGAAGGAACGTTTTCGTCCCAAAAGGTCAGCCAGATAACCCATCGGTAAAGCGCCGATCAAGGCTGATAAATTATAGGCGGTGATCATGTTACCTAATTGGGCTTCGTTGAAACCCAGGCTGAGCACATAAAAATTGAACAACAACCGGTCGGCGCCCATGGCTGCCCCAAATATGATGGCGCTAATCAGGTATAGCCGGGCATTGGGACTAAATGCATTAACTCGGCTGGCATACTCGCTGATCACCCGCACCAGGCTGCTTCTAAAAACATTTCTCATGGTGTTATGGTAACTTCATTGATTTTCAAGATATGCTTCCAGATTGTCAAATGTAACATGAATGGCTTCTTTACGGGCAGTGTAGCGTTTGTTACCCTCGTCGATATCGATGTAAACTAATCCTGCGCTGCGTAAGATTTCCAGGTGATGAATCACGGTGGGTGCACGCAAACGCAAACGCTGGGCGAGCTGCGCTGAATTGAGGTTTTCTTCCGCCAAATAGCGCATGATTTGCAGCCTGGAAGGGTCTGCTAAGGCTTTGAGTACGCGTAAGACACTATCCGGCACCTCTTCACCGGGGATTAGGGATATATCGGCTGGACGGCAGCCAAAAACCAGCAGCATCTGTTTCTCTGGTTCATAATCCCATATAAGGAATGGAGTGCACCAGAATGAAGGCGCCAGTACCAATTCGGGATAATTCAACGCTTCCTTGAATTGCACACCCTGAGAAAGCGTTTTTACCAGTTCCATAACGGACATCTTTTGCGCCATTTCCTGCGCTTGCTCCAAACCCGCTTTCAAAAATGGTGCAACTCTTTTTTCTTCTTCAGCGTAAAAATTTTGATAATAGGATTGAAGCGAACGCAAGTATAACTCGCCGTATTCATCCGGTCGCGAATACCAATCCAGCATTCTGTTGACCAGTTTAACCTTGGCTGATTTATCACATTTTCGGATTGTTTCCTTTAAGGTTTCAACGTCTTCTTGATTGTAAGAACGTCGAGTTGCTACATCAAGGAGAATTTCATTCACTCCTTCACATTCATGCATCTTGTTGGTTTCAAACAACCGTTTTTCCGGCGGTGTCTGGCGCATCACCCACAGGGCTGTGGCTGCATCTTTGGGCGCAGGTAATCGATGTATCCAATTAATCGGGACATGATTAAATTCGCGGGTTTCTTCCAGGAATTTACGCTCATCGGCGGGCAATCGCGATCGCACACCGGCTGCCCACGAGGGACGCAATCCATAAGTTTCGGGATATTGCAGCACGATAAGGCTGATGAAGAAATCGTATGCCGTACCAATATCCCAACGAATTTGAGGGGAATCTACCAAACCGTCGTCCGTCATCGACAATCCTCAGAAAGGCGAATGCCTTCCTTGTTTCGCTTTAATCTCTCTCCTAAAGAGACTAAAAGGCTACCAGTGTTGAAGAGGGTAGTATCCCACAAAGAAGGCTTATTTTTTTCATCATACTGATACAGAAAGTATACCTGATGTTGATGAAGCGGATCGGGATGATTTGTTTGGTATTTACTCATTTCGACATAAATTTGGTTTAGAAGGTATTCGCTCATATCTTACTCCACATATAGACTAATATCTATGTTAGACAAATATTTATATTAGACATATATCTAATTAGATAATAATCTAATTTTTCGAGTTTGTCAAGATGGTGTTTGATCATCCACTGACATTTTTGTTAGTTGCCTGTGGATAACTCATAAATTTCTGTGGAAAAATTCCCTTATTTGTGGAAAACTAGCTAATTTGTTCCGTTATTTTGTTGATAATCAGTCCAGATTCTGTTCTTTTTATCAACTCTTTTCCCCAAATAGAAACCTTTTCTCTTGAATTTATAAAATATTGGCATGTTCTTGCTATTTTCTCCCCACT
>JBDKUB010000243.1:0-2436 GCA_039679915.1 Anaerolineaceae bacterium | reverse complement strand
CCCTGTTTTAAGTCCACCAATCCCGGCACCCCTATTCCAATCCCCAGAGGACGAAGACCCTGTTCGATGCCAATATCGATGGCTTTTTGTGTCAATTCAGAAGCACAATCAAGGATATGAATTTGATCATCGTCCGGATTGGAAAACACTCGTTCACGCCACAAAACATTAGCAATGAAATCGGTGAGAATGACCGAAATAAAATCGACACCGATTTCCACCCCCACCGCAAAACCGCCATTGGGATTGAGCGTCAACAACATGCCCGGCCGACCGACCTTGGAGCTTTGCAAGTCAGTCTCTTGAATAAACCCCTCTTCGATTAAATTGTTGATGATGATAGAAACCGTACTGCGATTAAGCCCCGCACGAGCTGCCAGTTCGGCACGCGAGAGCGGCGCAAAACGGCGTAGATAATCCAGGATAATAGCTGTGTTGAATTTTCGAATGAACCCTTGGTCGGCGGTAGTTTGAATCGCCATAAAAAAGCCCCTTATTAATTAGTTTGTTTCTCGAACAAACTAATTATATAAATAATTTTTCCTTATGTCAAGTTAAGAGATTTTAAAAAATACTCCCACAGTTACCCCGCAAGCGGGGAGGGAACGAAGGTGAGGTCAAACAAATCAATAAAATCCAAAATCAAGAATCAACTTTGATAAACCACCAGCTTGAGTTTCAAAAGAGCACGTTCATCTCTAAAATTTATCGTGCTTTCTCTGTTAAGGTTTTATGGAATCTTTAAGGTTAAAATCGGTTGACTTTTTGATAAACTGATATATACTGGTATATGTAACGATTGCAGAGTATTTTAACAGACCTATGGAAACCATTGAACCCCTTTACGCTCAACTCAAAGAAGCCATCATATTAGACCTGGAATCGGGCAAAATCAAACCCGGAGACCGTTTGCCCTCTCAACGCGTATTGTGCCTGCAATTCAATATGAGCCATATGACCGTCCGCCGGGCGATTAACGAATTAATTGCCGAAGGTGTGATTTACGCTATTCCGGGTAAAGGGTTGTACGCGGCTGAAAAAAAGCATCCTGCTGAAACGACCATGATCGGTTTTTCTGGCGAGATGAGCGCCCTCGGTTTTGCTGTTACGAGCCGCATCCTCGAAAAATCGCTGGTTGTAGCCTCCACCGTGATCGCCCGGGCTTTGGAAATACCAGCAGGTTCCGAGTTGGCTTACCTGCATCGATTACGTCTGGTTAACAATGAACCCATTTCTTTGCAATATAGTTTCTTAGTTCACCGGTTATGTCCAGGGATATTGGATCACATCCACGAAAACTCATCGCTTTACGAAGTATTAAAGCAAGTTTACAAGATCGATCTCATTAACAATAGTACGACGGTAGAGGCAACACTGGCACAAAAAAGCCAGGCAGATATGTTAGGTCTTCCAGTTCCAGCGGCACTTTTAGTCATCGAACAAATCAACAACATCGATTCTAAGCAAGCCATTGAATATTCCCGCCTTGCATACCGAGGAGATCGATATGTAATGCATTCACGACTGCAACAAGTTTAATGCAGTAATAAAAGGAGGTGTCTTCTTTCAAAAAAACATATTCTGAAAATTCATTATTGGCAATTCCCTTTGCTTTAAAAAAGAATAGATTTAGATTTTTAACGGAGGAAAGAATGAAAAAAAGTACGATTCTATTGTTCGGGTTTTTGATCGTCACACTGGTGTTATCTCTTGTTGGCTGTCAATCCCAACAAGCCGGCCCAGTCACGGTTCGAGTTCTATCAATGGAACAAGCAGGTCCAACGCCGGAAGAAATGAACGCGATCGTCGATGAATTCAATAAAGCCAATCCGAACGTGCAGGTACAAATCGAGTATGTGGCTTATGACGCCCTGCACGATAAAATCACAACCGCGATGACATCCACCCCACCAGCCTATGATGTTTTCCTGGTGGATGATATCTGGTATGCTGAATTTGCAGAAGCCGGTTATATCTACGACGTCACCGATAAACTCACCAGCGATATGAAAGAAAAAATCTTCCCGGCTGCCTGGGATATTACTACAGTAAAAGGTAGAACCTACGGTATGCCGTGGCTGCTAGACCAAAAATACTTCTTCTATAACGAAGACCTGTTGAATCAGGCTGGTTTCAGCGAACCTCCCGCAACTTGGGAAGAATTAGTGGAAATGTCCAAGGTAATCAAAGAAAAAGGCCTTGTCGAATACCCCATTGTCTGGTCTTGGGGACAGTATGAAGCATCTATCTGCGATTGGGTCACACTTCTTTTCGGCAACGGCGGCACACTAGTCGACGAAAATGGCAATCCCACCTTCAACAATGACATCGGTGTTGAAACCCTCACCTGGATGTTACAAACCATCGAAGATGGCATCTCGAATCCTGCGTCTGTCTCTTATGTCGAAGAAGATGTACGCAATGTTTTCTCTCAAG
>JBDKUB010000521.1:0-1531 GCA_039679915.1 Anaerolineaceae bacterium | reverse complement strand
GCTCGAACAAACCGAAGGAACGGGTGTGGATGTTTACACCCATGGTGAGATGCTGCCGGCTAACTACTATCCGGCCTTCAAGAAATATGCCCACTTTAAAGGCAACTATGGCGGGTCGTGGTGGCAGCAGAACAATGATTTCGAATCCTTCAATGGCCCCATCATCCTAACGACCAATTGCCTGACTCCAATAAAAAAGAATAACACCTATCTGAATAGGCTGTTTACCACCGGTATGGTCAACTATCCCGGAGCCAGCCATATTGCAGACAGACCGAAAGGCGGCTCGAAGGATTTTTCCGCGGTCGTGGAACTCGCCAAGAAATGTGCACCACCCCAAGAGATCGAATCAGGTAAGATTGTAGGTGGTTTCGCCCATGCCCAGGTTCTAGCCTTGGCTGACAAGGTGATCGACGCCGTAAAATTGGGCGCCATCAAGCGCTTTGTCGTTATGGCTGGATGCGATGGACGCCAAAATTCCCGCAGCTATTATACCGAAGTGGCTGAAAAACTCCCCCAGGACACCATCATCCTGACGGCCGGTTGTGCCAAATATCGCTACAACAAACTGACTCTGGGCGACATCGGCGGCATTCCACGCGTCTTGGATGCCGGCCAATGCAACGATTCATACTCCCTGGCGGTAATCGCCCTGAAACTTAAGGAAGCCCTCGGTTTGAACGACATCAACGAGCTGCCCATATCCTACGACATTGCCTGGTACGAACAAAAGGCGGTGGCTGTGCTGTTGGCTCTGCTGTTTCTGGGCGTCAAAGGCATCCGTTTGGGACCCACCCTGCCGGGCTTCCTCTCCCCCAATGTGGTCAAGGTGCTGGTCGAAAAATTCGACATCAAGCCCATCGGCACCGCCGAGGAAGATATTGCAGCGATGATGAGTGGAAAATAAGAAATAACGGCGCGTGAAGCGGAGGGTGGGACCATTCCTAATTCAAGTGCCTGAACCATGGCTTTTGTCTTCGAACGTTTTGTTCGCATATTGATTTTTCTGTAAATCTTAAGCCAGCCTCCTTTCATCCTCCCAATATTTTGCGAAAATTGGGGGAAAGAGGAGGGCTGGCATATTTTTATATTGATTATCTATTAGTGGCTTGTCGAGCTTGATTCCATGATTTTTAATTGATTCTTTCATTTCCAAACCCTACCCCGTCCCTCCCCGCAAGCGGGGAGGGAGTGAGGGTGGGGTCAAATAAATCAAGAATATCCAAAATTCTATAAATATGCTTATAGAATACCAGGTAATTCAAATTGTACTTTTTAGCTGAAATGTACAATTTCATCTCTCACAATTGCACATTTGTACAATTTGATACACAACGAAAAAGGAATCATGCTTTAGTCGGACAGCGTAGGAAATCTCAAAGAGAAATTTTGGGGTGGTGGGTTGGGTTTGAGGGTGCGCGTTCGAATATTTGTTGACAAGGGAAATGGAATGATTATAATGATTTTGGGATTTAAGTCATCAAATCCGCAAAACTAGATTTCGTCAATAAAAACAGATGCTGGTTAAGCA
>JBDKUB010000029.1:0-2825 GCA_039679915.1 Anaerolineaceae bacterium | reverse complement strand
ATATTATAGTATTCATAGACACCACGGATGTAATTGCGCGTTTCTTCAAAGCGGACGATCTCCAAAAATAGGTCGGGGTCTCCTGCTGCCAATTCTTGCCAGGCTTGGGCGTTTCCCGGTCCCCCGTTGTAAGCAGCCAAAGCCGCAAACAAATCTCCATTCAGCCGGTCGCGCCATTTGGATAAGTAATGGCTGCCTAGCAAAATACTGACAACCGGACGGTATAGATCGTCATCGTTATATTCCGTTGGCCAGCCCAGGCTTGAGGCTACTTCTAATCCTGTGGAGGGAATGATTTGCATCAATCCCCGCGCCCCGGCGGATGAATGGACAAAACCCTCAAAAGCGCTTTCTTGGCGCACCACACTGAAAAGAAAAAGGGGGTGGAATTTATACATATCAGCAGCCGGCATTATTAAATCGGAATAATAAATACCGAAACGGATATGGTTGAAGAAAGCCGGTGCGGTCAGTGAAGTAGCATCATCCAAACCTGCCAGGTTGAGTGTTTGGCGGGCAGCTAAGATAGCGCTCCGATATACTCCCATTTCTCTAAGATAATTTGCCAGATGGTAGCTTTCAAGTGGTGATTGAATAGATGAGCGGAGATCTTCGAATTCAGCCCGCGCCTCCTCAAAAAGCCCTAATTTCCAAAGTTCGCTGCCGCGGATAAAACGCGGCTCATTGCTGAGGCTAGATGGGAAGGAAAAGTCGGTTTCTGAAGAGAGGTTAAAGGTCGTTCGCAACCATTCTTCGGCTTGTTGGCGCTCTGCTTCCCAATCGATGGTCAAATCATAGGCTTCTGGAACAGAAAAAGGTTGGCGGTTTAGGAGTAAATCACGGGCTCGTTCGCTGTAGTATCCGGTAGGATCGATCGTACTGCATTGCTCCCATAATGCTTGAGCTGCTTCCTGGTTGCCTAAAGCATTTTGAGTTTTTCCCTGCCAAAGTAAAGCGGCTGACCGCTCCTGCAAGTTACTGGCATTAGCAAGTAGACGCTGAAATGTGCTGTCGGCAGCCGTGTAATCCCCCAGGCGATAGCGGGCAACCCCGGCCAAGAGGAGCGCTCGCCAGGCTCTTTCATAACCCGGATAATCCAGGGATACACGGTCCCATATTTCAGCCGCTCTTGCCAGTTGGTTGTCCATTTCCGCCACTGAGGCTGCGTCGTATAAAAACTCACCTGCGCGAGGATGGTTGGGTGCATTATTGACGAAATTCAATAAGGTTTGGATGGCTGATTCGTAATCATCGAGGAACTGCCATTGAGTGTAGGCTTTTTGTTCCCAGGCTTTATCCCAAAAGCGGTCCTCGGTCAGATTGATGATTATTTTATCCCATTGGGAAATAGCCTCCTCATATCCGCCGGTAGCCTGCAGCGTTAATCCATAATAATAACGGGCTGCACCTGGATCGGATGGGGCAGCTTGTAGATAACGGTCGAATGCAGCTAGGGCGACACCATATTGCCCGGCATAATAATCAACAATCCCGCGGTTGAGCTCATCGACAGGTTGCTCATCATTCACCAGCACCAACAACGCCTGGTAACTATCATATGCTGTGGGAAAATTATTCACTGCGTCTTGATAAGCAGCATAGGCATCTTGCATTTGCCCGAGGGCGGTGTATGCTTGACCAATGTATAAATCCAATTGGGCTTTGGTGTAATCATCGGTCGTGCGGTTATAAATATCCTGATACAAAGCAATCGCAGTCCCGTAATCGCCGGCGATAGCATGGGTACGGGCAATTTTTATCTCGATGTCGAGGCTATCTAATAAACTAGGGGATTGCAATGCTGCCCGATAATCATTGATGGCGCCGGTAAAGTCGTTAGCATTTCGTAATGCATCGCCCCGTAGATTGAGTACATAGGCATCGATGGTGCCAGGCCGAAGAGCTAGATAATTCAGGTATGCATCGGCTGCTTCACTGTAGCGCTCCAGCGCGGTGTATGTTTGGCTTAATCCAAAATAGGCATAAGGAATATCGGTGGATTCCGAATAATTCTGGATTAGCCTCGTGAAAGAATCGACGGCTGTCTGATAGTTTCCTTCATAATAATTAGCCTTTCCTATTCCAAGAAGGGCAGCGGTTTGGGTTTGTGCATCCTGGCTTGCGTTCAATGCTTCGTTATACTCGCGTATGGCAATATCCCAATCCCCATTGAACAAAGCGCGGTCGCCATTGTCAATCCGCATTATGGGAGGGATTGTAGCTGTTGGTTCTAAGGTAAGTGTGGGGAGTAGAACAGGGGCATTTTTCGGGAGCGAGCCATCGCTGGTCTCGATAGGTGGGGAAGGATTAATGACCGGTGTGGATCTATGGGTTGGTAAATTACACGCCAGCATCGATGTAATCAAAATGCTGACACAAAGGACGATTTTATATTTTTTACTTCGGCTGTATTGTGCGTTATTCCGTGTTGCCATGCTATGCACTATAACCCAGCCATGATGTGGTGTCAATATAATGATATTTTGAATGATTTGAGGCTGTCAAAAAAGCCATCGATGGCATGTCGAGCCACATCCTGCACGCAGCGCAGGAGCAGCAAGAAATCTAATCGCAATCTCATTGGGGCTGTCCAAAAAGGAATATATGTCATGTCGAGCGAAGCGAGACATCTTAGAATATTAATGGAAAGACCTCTCGCTTCGCTCGAGGTGACAGCCTTGTTTTAGGACAATCCCGGAGTGAGGGCGGAGGAAAAATAATCAAGAAAGCCCAAAATAAAGAATCATGCCTGACAGACCCCACCGGCGGTGATTCAAAGCTTCTTTGTAAATATTACTAAGTCGTCCCCTTCGTGATAAAAATCT
>JBDKUB010000248.1:0-9057 GCA_039679915.1 Anaerolineaceae bacterium | reverse complement strand
AGAAATCCCAATAATACGTTTAGCAGTAGCAATCAATATCAAATTATGAGAATCGGCTGCCATATACTCAATGGGGAAACCGTTAGCGAGATGGCGTACTCCAACCAAAGCGCCCGGCCAACGGATTATCGGCAGAGGGATTGGTCCGACAGCAGAAAGCTGAGGGTCATTCCTCTTCCGTACCCATAGGATATTTTGCATCGGGATATCTTCAATGCGTATCCCCCAATGAAGGTGCATTCCGTTTCTTTCCAAGGTGTAATAGGCGCGCCATAATGCAAAGCCACGGTAAATGATTAGCGGTAAGAGTATCGCCGCTATCATTGGCGGTATGAGGTAGAGTATAAAAGGCAAGCCAAAATTTGTGTGGAATGCCTTCCATAGTCCCCAGGCAGCCAATGCTAGAACAATCAATGCAAGCCCGCTATGGAAGATACAACCCTGACGGCGCGGCGGAGCAAAGTGATAACGGTCATCCATACCGCATGTATACCATAATCCCGTATCCCCACATTGGGGCTGCCAAAATAGGACAGCCCCGAAAGGTTATATTATTGAGAAATGGGTGAATACCTTTACGCTTGGGAGTGACGTGTCACTTCATTTCCAATTTGGCTCAACTACTAACCCATTACAGGTCATTCGATTTCGAAGGTCACGTTCACGTCTACCGAAACGGTGAGCTGCCCGGGAGTAATGGGGACATTATAAGAGGCAGCCGCCTCTACAACACTAAAACTTCTGGCTTCGTAATTCGCAGTTGGATATGTGGAATACACATTGATAATTTGAACTTTTCCCAATGTGACACCGGCAGCTTTACATATCTCTTCAGCTTGAGACTGGGCATTGGCTACGGCTTCTTCACGCGCCTGGCTAAGGGCTTGGCTTTTATCGGCGACGTCGAATTGAATACCGCTGATCGAATTGGCTCCCGATTCGATCACTTTTCCCAGTATGCTGCTGATTTTGTCCAAATCACGGACGGTGATATAGATTGAATTATCCACAACATACAAGTTTCCTTCTACTTTTCCGTTTTGATCGAATATCTGTTGGGGATAAATATTGAAGTTGGCTGTCTTGATATCCTTGGGGTCGATGTTGAATGTCTTCAAGGCATCGGCTACTTTTTTGGAGGTGGCGTTGTTGGTTAAGACTGCTTCGGCAGCATCTTTCTATTCAGTGTGTACCCCAATGGTGATGTAGGCTATATCCGGTGTCAGGTAGATTTTCCCATTTCCGGTCACATTAATGGTGCGTGGGGTGGGATTGGTTTGGTTGTTTGTGGATTGAGCCATGGCTGATCCTGCACACCCGCTGACTAATAACATTAATGCTACCAGTAACCCGATAAATAAATGGTTTTTCGTACGCATTATTAACTCCTTTTTCGATAATTTAAATAAAAGACGTTAATCGAGTTGATATTGTTCCCCAATAACGTTAAATCATATCATGAGTTGATTGTTTGGCTTTATTCCTGGTTATCTTTAATCCACTAACTTTGAACTTTAAGAGCTTATTATTCCTAATTGAAAGCTAATATTTATATACGTTCAACTAGTAGTCTTTCAAATATGTTTCTATTGGTTATGGCATCATTACTTTTCACACATTGATTTTTTATTAATCCTCTACCAGCCCCTCTATTATCCCCCCATTTTCTGCGAAAATGGGGGGATGTCCGAAGGACAGGGGGGGCAGGTAAAATAATAGTCAACATTATCCTTCATCATAGTCTCCCTAAAGTAGGAGCAGGCAGCTAGGGATGAAGTGATCATAACAAGTGTAAATCATAAAATGAGCTTAGACAGACTACTAGAGCCAGTTCACGCCTTTACTTATATTTTGTTTTTGAATGCAAAGATAGTCGTAATAAAATATTGTGGTATATTATTTGCGAATGGACATTAATTTTCACCCTTTCAGGAGAAATAAATGGGAACAAAGCAACAAGTGATAAGCAGATTATTCGAGATATGCGATAAAAAAGGTGAGTATATCTTTGACAATGATCTGGTAAAAAGAATCAGTCACGAAGTTGGTTTTGGGAACCCATTTGATGCTACAAAAGTCGATAATTCAGCATTGTTACCCGAAGATGTAAAAGCGAAAGATTATTTTCTTGTTCATCTCGGTGGTGGTCGTCATGCTTTTTGTAAGGGTGTTCATTATGGTTATCACCAATTTGAGACTATCACTGAAGAGGAAAGCATCACTTGGAAGTATCGGAAAAGTTTATTAAATGAGTTTGATACGAGCGAGTCAAATATTTTATCGGTTGTAAGTAACCAAAGGATTCTCCATGATTTCCTTTATAACGATATTGTAGCATCACCCAGAGTATATAATGCTCGAAGAACCAAAGCATCTTTTTCATACAGAATAGGGGATCAAGATGTCGAAACGAATAATGTCCAAATGGAAATAGATTTAACCCTTGAATACCAAGATATCGTTACTATTGTAGAAGGGAAAAATGGTTTTCCTCTGGATTTTGCTGTATACCAGTTATTCCACCCGTTCAAATACTATAGCAAAATCAAAAACCAGGAGCATATCGATATCAAACAAATTACATGCTGTTATGTGCTAAGAGAGAAAAGTCGCGATGGTTCTATATTGCGACTTTATAACTATACTTTTAATGATGAAAATAGAAACGACTCGATAACATTGCTTAAAAAAGCTCAATACCTTCTTTGTAAAAGGTAATCATACAGGGAAGAGAAATCTATGTGCGCTGAAATCACCGATTACATGAACAATGTTTTTTTTGGAGATATCATGGATTTGCTCAGGCAGCTTCCTGATCAAAGTGTCGATATGATTTATAGTGATCCGGATTACAACGTTGGAATCAAATATGGTGATAAATCATATTCTATTAGTTTCGATAAATATATTGAATGGTATATCGAACTTTGCAAAGAATCTTTGCGTGTGCTGAAAGACGATGGTAATTTGTTTTTAATTAATTATCCAAAACAGAATGCTTATCTTCGAGTGAAATTCCTTGACAATGCTTGTTATGAAGTATTGGATTATGCATGGGTTTACAACTCAAATATTGGGCACAGCCCGAAACGATTCACGACGGCACATAGAAGTATTTTACATTGCAGGAAAACTGAAAAAAATAAATTCTATAAGGACAATGTAGCCGTTCCGTATCAAAATCCAACGGATAAGCGTATCAGACAAAATATTGCAAAAGGATCACCCGGCAGAATGCCGTATGATTGGTTCTATTTTGATTTGGTAAAAAATGTTAGTAAAGAAAAAACATTTCATGCCTGTCAAATTCCACAGGAGCTCGCTGAAATGTTAATTAAAGCCTCTACACAGCCAGGTGATATAGTTTTAATTCATTTCGGGGGTAGCGGTTCTGAAGTGGATGTTTGCAGACGTCTTGAGCGTAATTTTATTGTGGCTGAGATCGATCCAAAATACTATAAGATGATAAATGATCGTATTTCATCTGGAATGATCGACGAAAAATATAAACTGTTTAGTAGTAAAAAAGATGCAACATCGCAGCAGTTGAGATTGATCGAAGCACAAAGCGATTATCTTATTCCAGAGGCAAAAACCTCCAAATAGCTACTGATTTTGCCATTACCTGCTTTGCTCTTTGAGAGGGTTGTTTAAGTCAAGATCTTATGTTTTGTTTGCAAAAAGCAAACATCGGGCATTACTAAAAATTATTATTAAAATTAGACCAAATATCTCTGGATTCATATAATATTCTAATTTGTTGTAGTCATTATGTTAACACTGCTGATGTTATAATCCAGTGTAGTATAAATAATCATATTAGATCGTTATCTTGTTGTTTCCATTCGTATTTCTATGAGAAAAAACATAAGATAATTTGATTTGACAAGCAATACCTGCTGGTCATAATCATTGGGAAGGAAAATGTTTATGATGCGATTTGATCGTTTTACCGAGCGGGCTCAGGAAGCAGCACAGCGTGCGGCTGAAATCATTCAGCGCTATGGACATAATCAGATTGATACTGAACATATGCTGTTAGCTTTGATCGAACAGCCGCAAGGCGTGGTGCTGCAGATACTTGAGTTGTTGAAAGTAGATGCAGCCGTGCTAACTGAGCGACTCGATTATATTTTACGAACCAGCCCCAAAGCCAATATCTTTGGTGGAGGAGCCGGACAAATTTTTATCACACCCCGCGTGAAACGGATTATCGATCTGGCGAACGAAGAAGCCAATCGATTGAAAGATGAATATATTTCAACCGAGCATATCTTTTTAGCCATATTGAGCGAACGCAGCACTCCTGCCGCCAGGTTACTGGAAGGCGCCGGGGTGACACGCGAGCGGGTTTACGAAGCCGTGCAGCAAATCCGCGGCGGGCAACGTATCACTGATCCGCAAGCGGAGACTCGTTTCCGCACGCTGGAGAAATATTCACGGGATCTTACCCAGGCAGCGCGCGAGGGTAAGCTAGACCCGGTCATTGGCAGAGATAGTGAGATTTTGCGCGTCATTCAAATACTCTCCAGGCGCACTAAGAATAATCCGGTGCTCATTGGCGAAGCGGGTGTAGGAAAAACAGCCATCGTAGAAGGCTTGGCACAAAAGATAGCCACCAATGATGTTCCCGAAATCTTAATGGGGAAACGGGTGGTTGCCCTCGATTTAGGCGGTATGATTGCCGGTTCGCGTTTTCGGGGAGAGTTTGAGGAGCGTTTGAAAGCTTCCATCGAAGAGGTACAGCGCGCCTCAGGAGAAATCATCCTGTTTATCGATGAATTACACACCGTGGTGGGTGCAGGTGCAGCCCAAGGCGCCATGGATGCTTCGAATATGCTCAAACCTGCACTAGCACGCGGTGAGCTCCAATGTGTCGGCGCGACGACTCTCGATGAATATCACAAGCATATAGAAAAAGATGCGGCTCTGGAACGACGTTTTGCCCCGGTATATGTGGAAGAACCGAACGTCGAAGATACCATCAAAATGCTGTATGGTTTACGCGACCGATATGAGGCTCATCATAAAGTTCATTTTTCTGATGAAGCCCTGGTTGAAGCCGCTAAGTTATCTTCACGCTATGTAACCGACCGTCACTTGCCGGACAAAGCCATAGACCTCATGGATGAAGCGGCAGCTAAGCTGCGCGTTGCGCTTTATTCCCTGCCCGCCGATCTGAAATCCATGAAAAGTGAGATCGAGCGATTAGCAGCCGAGGAAGAACAAGCAGGGTTGGAGCGAGATTATGAGCGAGCGGCGCAGAAAAAAGCCGAGCGCTTACGCCTCGAATCGGATTTCAACGTCAAACGTGATCAGTGGGAATCCGAACATCAACTCGATGAAGTGGTGGATGTCAACGATATTGCAGAAGTCGTTGCCCAATGGACGGGTATCCCAGTTAGCCAGATGATGGAGACGGAAGCCGAGAAATTGTTGAAGATGGAGTTACGTCTCCATGAGAGAATCAAAGGGCAGGATGAAGCCATCCATGCTATATCCGACGCCATTCGGCGTGCTCGTTCCGGTTTGAAAGATCCACGCCGTCCGATAGGTTCTTTTATTTTTATTGGACCTTCTGGCGTTGGCAAAACGGAATTGGCTAAAGCATTGGCATGGTTTTTGTTCGACGATGATGACGCTCTGGTGCGCATAGATATGAGTGAATATCGCGAGCAGCATACTGTTTCGAGATTATTCGGCGCGCCGCCCGGCTATGTCGGCTATGAGGAAGGCGGTCAGCTTACCGAAGCAGTCCGTCGCCGCCCTTACCGTGTGATCCTCTTCGACGAAATCGAAAAGGCTCATCCAGAAGTTTGGAATGCTTTATTGCAAATTTTGGATGATGGCAGGTTGACCGATGGGCAGGGGCGGGTGGTAGATTTTCGGAATACGGTTTTGATCATGACCAGTAATTTGGGTACGGAATTTGTGCGCAAATCCGGTTCACTGGGTTTCTTAGGGCATTCGGATGAACCGGAGGAACGCCAGGCTCAAGAGAAGATCGAGAAGGCGTTGAAGAGCACTTTTCGTCCGGAATTTCTAAACCGTATCGACGAGATCATAACCTTCTCGCAACTCAGCCGCGAGCAAATGCGCGAAATCGTCGACTTGCAAATGAAAGAAGTACAAGAGAGATTGGGTGAACATGGTGTGTTTGTACAACTCACCGATGCTGCCCGTGATTGGTTAGCGGAAGAGGGTTATGATCCCAATTTTGGCGCCCGCCCACTGCGACGAGCATTACAAAAGCATGTCGAAAGCCCGCTATCGGTAAGCCTACTAAGCGGTGAATTTACCTCAGGCGACACCATCAAAGTCGATGTAGACGAAACGGGTGAGAAGCTGGTTTTTCGTGCTGTGGGCGAGGTCGTAGAAGTTAAAAAATTAGATAAGCCTGCAGAAGTATAACAAGCGTTTTATTTATTTCAATCGGGATTACCCAAAAGGTAATCCCGATTTTCTATTATCGGGGTTGACCTCTTTTCAAAGTCGAGTTCTCATTCAACTCCACTCGATATGTTTTGATTTAGTGAGATTATGGTAATACTGCTGATTCATCAGATAATTAGGAAGTTAATCCATACTTTGATGACATTTGCCACTAGAAGTTTAGGCTTAGAGTGGATAAATTTGTATTACAAAATTAAGGAACAATTGTATGACTTTTGATGGTTATAAGAAAATACCCTTTTTTCAAGATTTACCTGAAGAGCATAGCCGTATACTGGAAGGATTGTTTACGCCATGCGACTTTTTCTCCGGTTCAGTGCTTTTCGAGCAAGGCGATCCGGCTGAATTTCTTTACCTGGTTGTAACAGGAGAAGTGGTCATTCACTATAAGCCCGATGATGGCACAGAAATCACGGTTGCCCGGGTTCGTGGAGGCGGTATTGTAGGATGGTCGGCTGCGCTTGGAAATCCAGTTTATACTTCGACGGCTGAATGTACCAATTACTCACAATTATTGCGTGTGCGCGGGGAAGAACTACGCCACCTTTGTATTGAATATCCTGAGTTAAGTGATACCGTTCTCGACCGTTTGGCAGATGTGATTGCGGAGCGACTACGTGAATCTCATGAACAGGTTATGCGGTTATTGCGCCAAAGCCTGGAAACGAATGTTCGGAATTATTAGGAGGCTGGATTTTGATAGACGCCGATTACGAACGAAAAATACGAGGGCTTATCGAGCAGCTAAATGCCTACATCGAACATTATCATGGCGGCTCGGTGGAGATGGTGAGTTACGATGGTAAGGTGTTGCAGGTGCGGTTAGGCGGTGCGTGCCTTGGTTGCCCTTTACTGCCAGCCACATTACATGGCTGGGTAGAAGGTACTGTGAAGCAATTCTTCCCGGAGATCGAGAAAGTCGAGTCGGTAACAGACTTATAATCCCATCGCGCAGCCATCTGCGCGTGGGTCACTGCCTCCCCATAACACCTTAGAATAACTATCCCTCACGATCATTTGACCACGTCCAAATAAGGTGCGTTCATAACCGCTGACTTTTCTTATCGGGTGTCCCATTGATTCTAGCGAATTACACACTTCATCGGGAATGCCTTGTTCCAGAGCAACTTTTCCACCTGCCCGTCCCTCTTCGATGCAGAAACGCGGCAGATCGACAACCGTTTGCGGATCCACCTGATCATCCAGCAAGGCGCTAACCACCTGCAAATGCCCTTGAGGCTGCATAAAACCTCCCATGACACCGAAAACAGCATAGAAATCATATTGATCTGCTTGCGTATTTTCATTCGCTCTAGGATTTTTTCCGTGGGTGATCATGCCCGGGATAATGGTGTGGTAGGGGCGTTTGCCGGGCATCAAGGCATTGGGGTGGTTGGGATCCAGCGAGAAGTTATGGCCTCTATTGTGTAACGTGAAACCCCATCCAGATGGAACGATGCCTGTGCCGAATCCCATATAGTTGCTGTTGATAAAGGAACAAGCATTTCCATCCCCGTCCACGGTGCAAAAATATACCGTGTCGCTCGAGGATGTGGGCACGCCAAATGTCTGCGTCAAAACTGCTTTTTCGGGATTGATGAGTTTTCTTCGTTGAGCTGCGTATGCCTTCGAAAGCAACTCATCGAGGGGTGCGGGTGAAAATGCAGGATCAGCGACGTACCAACGGGCATCGGCAAAAGCTAGGCGCATGGCTTCGATTTCCAGATGCAAGCGCGGGAGTGATAAAGGAGGCAGGTCTGACAAATCGAAACCCTCGAGGATGTTCAATCCTAGTAGTGCAGCTAGCCCCTGTCCGTTGGGTGGGCATTCCCAGACCTGATAGCCGTGGTAATCGATCGAGATAGGAGATTCCCAGGTGCTGGTGTGATGGGCTAGGTCATCTTCACTGATGCAGCCGCCAGCAAGTTTTACCGTATTGATGATAGCTTGAGCAATTTCACCCTGGTAAAATGCTTGCTTTCCATGCTCAGCAATGGTGCGGAATGTTTGCGCCAACCCCGGATTACGAAAAATCTCTCCCGGGTGAGGGGCGCGTCCATCCAGGGTGAGCTCCAACCCACCCGCTGCATGGCGCAGCCGGCTTTCGACGCCATGTTGCCAGAAATAGGCTGTGGTTGGTGCCACCGGGAATCCTTCCTCGGCGAGGCGGATTGCTGGTGCCAAAATTTCGGTCATAGGTAGCCTGCCGTAGGCGCTGATCAAATCGAACCAGCCGGCACAAGCACCCGGCACTGTGATGGTGTAAGGGTGGAAAGGGGGCAGCTCCCCCTCGGAATCGATGAGTCCTTCCCGGCGAATCTTGTCCAGGGTAAGAGTTTGGGGAGCTCTGCCTGAGCCGTTTAAGGCACTGATTTTATGATGGGCAGCATCATAATAGAGAGCAAAGCAATCACCACCAATGCCGGTGGAAGTCGGTTCGGTGACATTCAAAGCTGCAGCAACCGCAATGGCTGCATCGGCTGCATTGCCGCCTTTGGATAGGATTTCCAACCCGGCTGCCACAGCTAGCGGCTGGGAAGCTGCGATCATGCCACGCCTGCTCAATACAGGCGAGCGGCGGGAAGAGAAGGTCATTTCTATTGG
>JBDKUB010000440.1:0-4388 GCA_039679915.1 Anaerolineaceae bacterium | reverse complement strand
AAAGGGGAGCATATTTTATTAGGCTCATCGGTGATTTTAACAGGTAAGGGAGTTACCTCACCCATTTGGAAATCAGACTGATTTTTTACCTCTTGCGAGTTTTCGTTGCCCTTAATGGGTGTGTATTCGAGTATGGGTGTCGAATCAGATTGATTTTGTCGTTGACTATCCCCATCATTGACTTCCACAGCTATTAAATCGGAATTTCGTACGCTACCACATGCACTTAACTCGAGAGCGATGATCGGTAAAATGAATTTTTTTATTCGCAACACAAAGCACCAACATAACCGGTCATGATTCGACGATATTCTAATCATAATCCAGAGATATCGAATAGGTCATTTATCCTAACAAATTCATCAACATAGCTGATCCGATGAAATGTTAGTAACGACTTTAGTCGGTATTTCCCTAGAACAACGACTGAAGTCATAACCATAAAAATAAACTACCGGCATTCTTCGAAAGATGGCTTCGTCGCTGTACTCCTCGCCAAGACGAGATAAGTGAGAGTGTTTCTAGTAGGCTGTCAATTACGATTCATAATTTTAGATTTTCTTGATCTATTTACCTCCTCCCTCACTGGGGCTGTCCAAAAAGTTATACATGTCATGTCGAGCGAAGCGAGACATCTTAGTATATATATGATAAGACCTCTCGCTTCGCTCGAGGTGACAGCCTTCTTTTAGAACAATCCCACGGGGTGGGGTTGGTAAATGAAAGGAATAATTATTCATAGAATCAGCTTTGACAAACCACTGGTTAGGTGTTAGCTTTCGTACTTCTATTCGTTCACTTTTCAAGTTTGGTTGACATTCACTTTTCAAGTGGTTGACATTATTAATAAAGCAAGTATTGAAAAAAGCAATTATTTAACTCCTCACCCAAAAATCTGCCCTTAAATTTTGGGGAAGGTTGGGTAAGGGTGAAGCTAATTATTCATCTTAATCTTTTTCAACACCCTCATTAATTCATTTGACAAAATTAATAGAGCAGGATAAAATCTAATTCGATGTACAAAAGACCGATTTCATTGCATCATCATCCTATTGACCTCCCCCCTGCCTGACCGGAGGAATTTTTAGTTTTATCGAACTCGTCATACAACCCCCCGGCTCGCCGGGGGGTTTTGTTTTCGATTTAACCTTAAACGAAAGAAAGGGATCTATGCCTGAAAATAATTCAATTACAACTCGAATATCCCTCCCTTCAAAAGGACGCCTGGCAGATGACGCACTTGCGTTCCTTAATGACTGCGGTTTGACAGTGTATAAACCCAATCCACGTCAATATGAAGCCGTGATTCCAGCCCTGCCTGAATTGTGTGTGCTTTTCCAGCGCCCCGGCGATATCGTCGTCAGCGTTCAGGAAGGGAGCGTCGATTTTGGCATTACCGGATTGGATGTGGTCGAAGAGCGCAAGTCCGGAAATGGCGATTTGATTTTGCTCCACGAAGCACTAGCCTTCGGAAATTGCACACTCAATCTGGCTGTTCCAGAAACATGGGAAGACGTCTTAGTCGTAGCAGATTTAGCCGCTCGGGCAAAAAATCTTGGAAGACCTTTGCGGGTAGCGACCAAGTACCCTAATCTAGCAGGAAAATTCCTCCGTCAGCATAATATTCCTCATACACTTATTTCGGCAGAGGGCACATTGGAAACTGCTCCGGCTATCGGCTATGCTGACCTGATTTGCGATGTTGTATCCTCAGGGCAGACCTTGCGCGATAACCGGTTACGCCCCATCTCCGATGGCAACCTGCTCGCTTCACAAGCAGTGCTCATCGCCAATACACACACTCTAAAAACCCGCTCACAAGCGCTCGATGTTGCCCGTACGCTTCTGGAATTTTTCGAAGGCCATTTAAGAGCCCGTGAAAACCTGGCAGTTTTCGCCAACATGCGCGGTTCTTCAGCAGAAGCCATTGCCGAATTGATCTTCACCCGCTGTAATATCCACGGGCTACAAGGACCTACCATCTCACGGGTCATCGTTCAAAGTAGGGACCCCAATTGGTACGCTGTCAATATCATCGTTCAACGCAACCAGATTTTTCAAGCAATCAATGAACTGCGTGCAATTGGCGGCAGCGGTGTGGTAGTCATGCCGATTACCTATATTTTCGATGAAGAACCCCCCCGCTATACCCGCATGTTGAAAATACTCGAAACTTATCCAGGAAAGTAAGGAGGATTTTCGTGCTAAAAATTTACGAACCTTCCATAGCCAGTCAAACCATCTTGAAACGCAAACCATTGGATGAGATACCCCTTTCTGAGAAAATGGCTCATCAAATCATCGCTCTTTTCGGGGAAGCGCTTTCGCCTGACCAGGTAGTGAAACGCATCCTTGCTGATGTAAAAGCCCGAGGCGATATTGCATTGCTCGATTGGTCTGCAAAGCTGGATGGCCATCGTCCCGAGACGCTGCGAGTCCCCGAGGACGAACTTCAAAAGGCATTGACAAACCTTCCTATCAATCAACGCGCTGCGTTGGAATTATCTGCCGACCGTATCTGCCGTTTTCACCAATGTCAAAACATCAGCTCCTGGACGACACAAGACCTGGGTGGTACCTTGGGTCAACTCATTCGCCCTATCCACAGAGTAGGTTTATATATTCCGGCAGGAACCGCACCCTTACCCTCCAGCGTTTTGATGTCTGCCATTCCAGCCCAGGTGGCTGGTGTATCAGAAATCGCCTTGACCACCCCTCCCGAACGAGCAACTGGCAAAGTGTCGCCGATTGTCCTGGCAGCCGCAGCTTTGATTGGATTGACCGAGGTATATTCCATTGGTGGAGCGCAAGCGATTGCTGCTCTGGCGTATGGGAGTGAGACGATCAAACCGGTGGATAAAATTTTCGGTCCGGGGAATTTATTCGTTACCCTGGCTAAGCGCCATGTTTTTGGCATAGTTGGTATTGATACCCTGGCAGGGCCAACGGAGACTTTAATTATCGCCGACGAAAACGCTAACCCCCAATGGATCGCGGCTGATTTGCTGGCGCAAGCAGAGCATGACCCGCTGGCGTCAGCCATTTTGCTCACCCCCTCTTCCACTTTAGCGAAATCTGTTCAGCAGGAATTATCTCTCCAATTACCAAATCTAAGTCGTTCGGAAATCATCACCGATTCATTTCAACAACGAGGTGGAATTGTGCTAACCCAAAACCTGGATCAAGCCATAGATTTAGCTAATCAATATGGAGCGGAGCACTTATGCCTGGCAGTAACTGAAGCCTGGTCGTGGTCACAAAAGGTAAACTGCGCCGGGGGCGTTTTTCTTGGCGAACATTCCTTCGAGGTCTTGGGTGATTATGTTGCCGGACCCAGCCATGTAATGCCCACAGGCGGTTCAGCTAGGTATGCCTCCCCGCTCAACGTTTTGGATTTCGTCCATATCATCAGCCTGATAGCCCTTGACCCAAAAACAGCCAATCAAATAAGCGCGGTGGCTGCTACCATTGCTCGATGCGAGAAATTGGATGGCCATGCCAATGCTGCGGAGAAGCGGTTATGAAAGCCTCCTCACGTTTCGACCATATTACCCCTTATGAATTTACTGAATCATCAATGGATTTGGCAATCAGGCTTGGGCTTCGACCCAATCAGATTGTCAAATTGGATTTGAATGAAAATCTATTCGGTGCTTCACCGCGTGCCTTACAGGCGCTTGCTAATCTTAACAACTCCCATTATTATTCAGACCCGAATTGTACCAACTTAAGAACCGCCTTGTCGGATTATACCGGGGCACCTGCTGATTGCTTTATTATCGGTAATGGTGCAGATGAGCTGATCGATCTGGTAACCCATGTTATGTTGGACACGAACGACAAGGTCATCATTTGCCCACCTGCTTTTAGTATGTATGCAGTCTGCACCTCACTCCACCAAGGCTGTATCATCGAGATTCCCCGTCTGCCCGATTTTCAGCTCGGCCTGCCGGCGATTATCCAAGCGGTCGAAACCGAGCAGCCCAAAGTCATCTTTATCACTTCGCCAAATAATCCCGATGGGACGCTCATTAATCCAAAGGATATCGAATCATTGCTCAAACTTCCCATTTTGGTCATATTAGATGAAGCGTATGTCGAATTTAGCGAAGGAGGCGGCCGGTTTGGACAGTTGAATTCCCATATCACTCAGGTGGCCGAAAGAGAAAATTTAGTGGTGCTGCGAACATTCAGTAAATGGGCAGGATTGGCAGGGCTACGTATCGGTTATGGCGCTTTCCCGAAATGGCTGGCGCCTGTGATATGGAAAGTAAAAGTACCTTACAACATCAATGCTGCTGCTGAAGCGGCTGCGCTTGGTTCACTGCAAGACCTGGACGTCCTTGCGGAGAGGATAAAAATAATCCAGGATGAACGTAAACGAATGG
>JBDKUB010000207.1:0-4176 GCA_039679915.1 Anaerolineaceae bacterium | reverse complement strand
CTCGAATTTGGGGCAGTTCGCTTTTATCGATGGTAAAATGCATCTACAAACATATCATCCAGGGGTACCCATTGACACAATCAAAGCACACACCGGTTTCGAATTATGCATTGCGCAAGACTGCCATGAAACAGAACCTCCCACCCATGAAGAAATCACTTTGCTGAGAACCGAAATCGACCCCCTGGGAATTCGCAACTTAGAAATATTAAGCGGTAACGCCCGCCGAGAATTAATCCATCGAATAGTTGCGTTAGAATCATAATCGATCATGAGAGTTAGTAAGCATAACAGTGCTCGAATAACAGGAGAAAATCAATCCAACCTGAACATTAATAACCAAGCCAGGCAGATTAAACGCAAGTTTTGGCATGTAATTCTGCTGCTTATTTTTGCACTTCAATTTTCACCAGTACACGCTCAACAAGAATCCGATGAACAGACAGCAGAACAACAAGCCAAGCAATTATTGAATCAATTGTCCCCTAAAGAGAAAGTTGGACAATTGTTTTTAGTTACCTACTCTGGAACACAAGTCGATATAGAATCCCAGATTTATAAATTAATTACAAAATATCATATTGGGGGAGTCATTCTACTATCTTCGAATGACAATTTCATCACAGGGGAAGACAGTTTATCACAAATATTATCTACAAACCGCGAATTACAAAAAAGTCGTTGGACTGCTTATCAACAAAGCTTGGAAAGCAGAATAACCAGTGATGAGAAGCAACTGCATTACATTCCCCTATTTATTGGTATCTCCCAAGAAGGAGACGGCGCACCTTATGACCAAATTCTAAGCGGAACTACCATGCTGCCAAACGAGATGGCGATTGGAGCTACATGGAATTTAGACCTCGCCAAACAGATTGGATATGTTCAAGGCTTAGAACTGTCTTCTCTTGGATTTAATTTGTTGTTTGGTCCCGCCCTCGATGTTCTCGAAACACCCCGTCCTGAAGGTGTTTTGGATCTCGGTACGCGTTCATTTGGTGGAGATCCATTTTGGGTAGGTGAAATGGGAAAAGCCTACATCAGCGGCGTGCATGAGGGCAGTGACAATAAAATTTCTGTTGTAACAAAACATTTTCCGGGAAATGGCGGTTCCGATCGTTCTCCTGAGCAAGAAGTTGCCACAGTTCGTAAGTCATTCGAACGACTGAAGACTTTCGACCTGGAACCTTTTTTTGCCGTGACCGGCAAAGCCAGTGAAGTATCTGCAAAAACGGATGCATTATTAGCCTCACATATCCGATATCAAGGATTTCAAGAAAATATCCGTGCGACAACACGCCCAATTTCTTTCGATCAACAAGCCTTCAGTCAATTATTGAACCTGGCAGCTTTATCGACCTGGAGATCAAATGGTGGAATAATCGTATGTGATAATCTGGGTTCACAGGCAGTGCGGAGTTTCTATGAGTTAACCAGCCAGGAATATGACGCTCGCAGAGTTGCGCTCAATGCTTTTATCGCAGGCAACGACCTGCTTTATATGGGTGATGTGAAAAGTGGAAACGATGAAGATTCCTATACTTCAACCATTCGTACGCTCGATTTCTTTGCTCAAAAATACCTGGATGATACCGAATTTGCTCAACGCGTCGATGAATCGGTTTTCCGTATCCTCACATTAAAGTACCAAATGTACGATAAATTCACGCTGGCTGCCGTCCAACCCTCTGATGAGGGATTGCAGAATATCGGGAAATCAGCCAATATAACCTTTAACGTAGCCAGAGAAGCAGCCACACTTATCAGTCCTTCACTAGAAGAATTAAACGACACCATTCCCAATCCCCCATCTATATTCGATCGGATCGTCTTCATCACCGATGTACGAAACTCACAACAATGCAGCCAATGTCCATCAATACCCTTCATTTCAGTAGATGCCCTTCAACAATCGGTGATTCGGCTCTATGGATCTCAAGCAGGGGGACAGATTAACCCATCCAATTTGTCATCGTTTTCCAATGAACAAATCATCGAAATGTTGAATAACGGTCCCGATGCATTGGAAACCGAGAAAACTTTGCGTCAGGCACAATGGCTCGTTTTCGCGATGCTGAATGTCTCTAATGACATCCCCAATTCTCTAGCATTGAAAAGAATTTTAGCCGAACGTCCCGATCTATTTCAACAAAAAAAGATGATCGTCTTTGCTTTTAACGCACCCTATTATTTAGATGCGACCGATATATCTAAAATCTCTGCCTATTATGGCATGTACAGTAAGGCTCCCGAATTCATCGAAGTAGCAGTCCGATTGTTGTTCAAGGAGATTCAACCCAATGGAGAATTACCGGTTACAGTAACTGGATCCGGATATGATCTAATTACCGCCACATCTCCCGATCCGGATCAGGTTATCCAACTATCTTTGAATGAGCCATCGACCGAAATCATTACTCCCACAATTACAACCACGCCTACGTTCTTCCAATTTCATGTTGGAGATACGATCTCTCTTAAAACAGGGGTGATCATAGATCACAATGGACATCCGGTTCCAGACGGGACCCCGGTCGAATTCATTATCAATTTCGGTGGTTCTCTCATTTCTCCAAGCCAGTCTGAGACGACCATGGGGGGCATTGCTTATACAACAATACAGGTAACTACATCAGGAAAATTAGAGGTTAGGGCTAAAAGCGAACCTGCTAAATTATCGACGATCTTGACATTCGAAATTCCACCCACTCCTGGAGAGGAGATACCACCCACACCAACCGAAACTCCCACTAAAACTCCAACGATTACCCCTTCACCTACAAAGATCATTGTTCAAGCTACCGAAACCCCACCAGCTCCCTCTCATAGACCAAATCTGATGGATTGGTTCTCTGCTATTATTCTAATTGCCGTAACAAGTATGGCAACATTCCAAGTATCATCAAGATTGAATCAAATACGCTGGGGAATTCGCAGTAGCATTCTCTCCATCATTGGCGGTTTGTTATTTTATATTTATCTGGCAGTGGATTTTCCGGGAAGTGAAACGTTGTTGAATAATTTGGGATTTTGGGGGGTAATCCTATTTACATTTGTTGGATCGATGGCTGGTATATTGATCGGCATCGGCTGGAAGATACACCAACAACGGGTAAAAACCAATCCCTAACGAAGCAACGTAAAAACCAGACTCAATAATACTAACCCGGCTGATATCCAAATCAGCGTTGATTCAATCGGTGAAGTTAATAAATCGAGGATACGCGTGGGTTTCGATTGCATTCTAGGGCGCGTAATAGGACTTATATCCCCAATGAGTGCCTGGCGGAAAGTGTGTATATCTTGAGGCCTATCTTCTGGGTGAAGACTCATCGCCCAAAGGACGGCGCGTTCTGTTCGATCGCTGATATGAGGATTGAGTTTTGTAGGAGGTGTGAGACTATCCGGGTATAAGAATAATTCACGCGCCTCTACCGGTGGATGATTGGTGAGCAAATGGTAAAGTGTTGCGCCAAAGGCATAGATATCGCTGCGAACATCTGTGTGACCGGTATCCCCCCCATATTGTTCCAAAGGTGTATATAAGGCTGTTCCCCTTCCCTGAACAATGGTGATGGTCATCTCATCCGAGGCAAGGATTTTTACTAATCCAAAATCTACTAATTTCAACAATCCGCTGGGGGTGATTTTTAAATTACCCGGTTTGATATCTCGATGGACAAGAGGGGGGTTCTGACCATGGAGGTACGCCAGTGCATCTGCCAACTGGTCTGCCCAACCTAATACTTCACTTTCGGGCAGGAATGTATTTCGTTGGCGCGCTTCCAGCATTTTCGTGCGTAAGTCCTGACCTGGCACATAATCCATCACCAGGTAATCTCTTCCTGCTAACGAGAAGTAATCTGAAACCTTTGGTAAATTAGGATGGTCTAAACGAGCTAAAATCACCGCCTCACGTTGGAATTGTTCCTTGGCTTCTTTCAATAAATCCTCTGGCAAAGAACGATCGTGTTCGACTTCTTTTAAGGCACATTGTCGCCCCTCTAAACGAAGATCATCGGCAAGATTAATACTTCCCATACCACCTTGACCGATGATGCGGTTAATCTTATAGCGACTTCTCAGTATTTCTCCAGGTTTTAATGGAGTGGTCATTTTGACAATCCAAAATCTAACGAAACCTATCGGCGTTTAGGATTCGTTATATAATTATAT
>JBDKUB010000141.1:0-5840 GCA_039679915.1 Anaerolineaceae bacterium | reverse complement strand
GCCGTAAACCCCAACAATTAAAAAGATAAAATGTGGATATGCGCCAAGGAGCACTAAATGGCCTAATTCCACAACAACATTTCCAGATAGAGCTGTAAGCAAAGGAGCTGTGCCACTGATAACCGCCCCCGGCCGCAGCGAGAGGGCGTAGGGGACAGGCATGATTTCCTGGCACATGCCGAGGTCAGTACTCCCTACCCAAGCTTTTAACCACAAGGCTTGACCGTTGAAAAGATTATGGATCACCTCTAAATCCACTTTGAAGAGACCATTGGCCACTTGGACACCACTCTTGGTTATATCGCTGCCTACCTGGGTGGTGCAGGCGCTATTCGAATAGAGGCGGAAAATCATATCGCGGCTGCCAGTTACTGGGTTGCCACCCTCTTTGAGCAGGCCTTGGTAAGAAATCTTGTTGCCCACCGTAGCTGTAATGGATGCATCCCCTTGAGGCTGAGGCTGGCCTTGCGGCTGGGGTCCCTGCTCCTGGGAGAACGCCACAGTTGGAGCCAGAAACAGAACCGCTAATAAACATCCTAGAAGGATAAATTTGCCTTTCATTTAACACCTCCTGATTTGGTGTTTGGAGAGAATGAACTGGAACAAAAAAGACCTTTCATTTGCCTATACACCTCCTCACCATATTTTACAGTTGCAATTCCTAATGTTTAACATGGGCTATCGAATTGGGTTATTACTCTTGCTGAACAATAAATTTTCCCCTATTGCCTCTATCGAGTAAACTAAGGGTTGCGAAAGTGGTTGAAGCGGAACACTTAACCCACCTGACCACAGAGCCAAGATAACAACGAATACGAACAAATGCGCAAGTTGCGCCTTCATCGATTTACCTCTTTTGGCTACTGAACTACACCTAACAATAAAGTGTGGATGTAGCGGTAAGAGTCGATGCTACAACTTTGCCTAGCGCGCCGCTACATATGTAGTTCAGGGTAAACCAAGATGATTTGTGATACGACGATTTAGAATTTAAGGCACGCTATCTGGTACTATCCACCAACCCATTACATATGTTACTTATATTTATATACCAAAATACGCGGTAATGCAAGCTGAAGAGTGATTTATTTATACATTTTTCTTTGAAAAAATACTTTTTAAGCATTCTTAGCTTGAGAAGCTGCTCAGGGATCATTCGAGAAAAAGATAAGTAAAGGACGAGATTCGATGCTGAGGACATTTGATAAAGAAGAAATTTGCACGTAACGATGTTAACGTACTTATTCCCCACGCCCACTAGCTAATTGTAGGGTAACGATAAATAAGTTATTATATAAAATATCATTGGAGAGTAGATTATCGAATTATTTATCGGCACCTCAGGCTGGACCTATGACCATTGGCGCGGCATTTTCTATCCTGAAGAACTTGCTAAAGCCAAATGGTTTTCGTATTATGCTGGTCAATTCAACAGCGTGGAAATAAATGCTACATTCTACCGCACATTCAAGGACCAGACATTTATCAACTGGCGAAATAAAGCTCCCCAAGGTTTTCGCTATGTGCTTAAAGCTCCCCGCAGCATCACTCACCGCAAATATCTAGAAAATGTGACGGAAGAAATTCAAGCGTTCGATCGCTCGGCTTCTCTGCTAGAAGACAAACTGGGATTGATCCTGCTTCAGCTTGCACCGGGCACCCCCTATGACATTGAACGGCTGCGAACAGCATGCCTCGCCTTTAATAATCCCCAAAAGATAGCCGTTGAATTCCGACATAAACGCTGGCTTACCGATGAAACCTTCTCACTGCTCAAAGAATTGGGCGTCACATTTTGCAATCCCGATTCACCCCGCGGCTCGCTTAGCGAATATGTAACCTCCTCCAAAGGCTATATTCGTCTGCACGGGCGTAAACAATGGTACTCTTACAATTACTCTAACGAAGAACTGCAAGAGATTGCTAACACGGTGCAGAGAATGAACTCCGCTGGCATAGATACTGTGTATATTTTCTTCAATAATGATTTTGAGGGATATGCCCCGAAAAATGCCCAATACTTAGCAAACATCTTACATGAAATGAGCGAATCGTAAAGTATTTTCTATCCCTTGTTATTGAAAAAAACGAGGATTGGAGGCTGTTTAATTCGGTGCGGCTTGAGGTTATAACCTTTTCACCCGCGAAATAAGTTGATATCGATTGGCGTGGAAGGTCACCATAGCAAATTCTATCGGATTGCCGGATTTATCCAGGCCGATGCGTTTCACCCGTAATACCGGGTGATTGAAATACACTTCCAAAAGTGAAGCTTCCAACCGGGTAGCACCACCCGCACTAATTTTATCGAGGGCTTCAGAAGGGTAGGCTGAATAATACTTTTCAAGAACGGCATAAGTCGATGAATTATTCAAATCCAGCGTTGCCATTTTTGGAAATTGTTCATAAGGGAAGAACATTTCCTCGATAGCAAAGGGCAGTTGTTGGATGTATCGTAAGCTGACCAGGTGGACCACCTTGGCATCATCCACCAGATTTAAAGCCTGGGCGGCTTCGCCCTGCGCAGAAATGATCTCCTGAGTAAGGATGCGGTTGGAAAAATCCAAATTGTTTTTTGCCAGTTCTTCAGAAAGGCTGAATAGGGCGCCCTCGACCAGGAATTCCCGCTTTTCCGGTATTGACACAAATGTCCCTATAGCTCGTTTGCGGTTCAATACGCCTTCGCTTACCAGTTCCCTCAGAGCACGATGGACGACCAAACGACTGATTCCCAATTGTTCAGCCAGGGAAAACTCGCTAGGCAGCATATCCCCAGGCTGTAAGTCGCCCAATTCGATTGCTGCAATGATGGCTTGTTTTAGTTGGTGATAATAGGGTACCTTCGATTGTTTATCGATAGCCAGGTTTATTTCCATGAGAGTTTTAATAGTCTGTGTGTATATTTGGCAGTCACTAAGGTATAAGGCAACTAGGAATATCCTTAATTACCTTATACCTTTATGCTCGGCTTTCACATCATTTATTTACCGCCAAGGGGAATTTATAATTCATAGGTTGCTTCGATCCATGCCATCATCCCTTGCTTCAACATTTCTTTTCCATCTACAGAAGCTGACAATCCGTATAGAGCACCGCTGGCGGGTATGGGTTGGGGCGGATTTTTGGCATACTCGACACCTGCCTTGAGGTCTTCGATAAATCGTTCGGCAATCCCGGGTGAGGTCTGAGGCAAAGTGATACAAAAATGGAATCCCGGTGGGTTTTGGCAGCCATTCATTCGCCAGCCTTTGCTGGCAAGGTAATCGTTGACGTGATAAATATCGACCACATGAGAGGTTAGAGCAATCAAGAAAGTGGATTTTCCCATGATCTGGATTTCGGGGATTTGGGCAATGCCGGCGCGAATTTTATCGGCGGTGGTCATGATCCGGCGAGCAGATTCCATATACCCTGATTCACCCAGCGTGACCATGGCAGCCCAGGTGGCTGCCGATAACCCTCCCGAGCGACTTCCCTGAAGCGTGGGTGAAGCATAAACCCCACCAGGCCAATCGGCTTTGGAAAAGAACATGTATCGGCGTAATTTCCGGTTGCGCAACAACACGACCGATGTCCCTTTGAGGCCATACCCATATTTATGTGTATCACAGGACATCGAAGTCACACCCGGTAAGCGGAAGTCGAAAGGTGGCACATTGTAGCCTAGTTTTTCAACCCACGGTAAGATAAAGCCACCCAGGCAGCCATCTACGTGCATGCCGATTTTATATTCGAGCGCCAAATCAGAGAGTTTACTGAGAGGATCGATAACGCCATAAGGATAACACCCTGCCGATCCGCACACCATGATGGTATTGGGGGTAATCGCTTGTCGCATAGCATCGACATCGGCTTCGTAATCTTTTCCCAGCGGAACATGGATTATTTTGATACCCAGGTAATGGGCAGCTTTATCGAAGGCGGGGTGAATGGTAGTCGGCACGACCATCTCGGGTTGGGTAATGCCTTTCTCTTCCCGCGCCCACTCACGATGCACATACACGCCGTTGAAGATACTATCACTGCCGCCAGATGTTACTACGCCGCAAACCTCATCGTTTTCATTCATCTCTCGGGCAACATCCCCGTGGAGCATTTTTGCGGTCATAGATACAATCTCTGCTTCGAATTTGGTTCCGCTGGGGCACAAATCACGCTGAAGCAAATTGACATAAGAGAACAAGCTGTACACCCGGTTGAGAAACGCGTAATGTTCCTTGCCGCCATGATACATGGTACCGGAGACTTGTCCGTTTTCCCATTTTTTATCTTCTTCTTGGGAAATCGTCAACAATTCTTGATAAACTTCTTCCCGGTCGCGCCCTTTTTCAGGAAATGAAGCATTTGTTTTGAATCGATTGCGATAAGGGTACATGTCCTCGAAAAAACTTGCTGCGGATTGATCTGTCATAATATTCTCCTGTAAATTGTTATTCATCGATTTAATTTGTGATAGATTGGTTGTAATGCTTTAAAACTTGCCACAAATTGTGTATATAACTTGTCGTAGAGCTGACGGTATTCCTGATGAGGTTCATATATTTTCGCGATTTTCACCTTAGCAGGAATGTCATCAAGAGGCAGGATGCCTGCTTGATAAAAAGCCAGCAAAGCGGCGCCCAATACATTGGTATTGCGTGGGTCTGCCAGACAATGCATGGGTAGCCCGATAACATCTGCCATGATTTGTGCCATCACTTCGGATTGTGCGCTGCCGCCTCCCAAACGAAGATATGGGAAGTTTCTGCCGGCAAATTTTTGTGAAGGCTCGATCAGCCACTTCCAATTCAATGCAATCCCTTCGTAAACGGCTCGTGTCAAGTGAGCCCGGGTGGTCTTGTGTGACAGATTGAGGAAGCCGCCTCTCATGAGGCGATCCTCTTGTGGTCCAAGTGGTGGGTTGAACCAGGGCATGAATAGAACACCCTCGCTGCCAGGAGCGACTTGCGCAGCCAGCGCATTGGCACGGTCGTACATATCTTCAGGGGGTGGCATTTGAAAATATTCGTCCTCGCCGTAAACCAGGTAATTCAAGAATGAATCGATCACTTTGCCGGAATTGCCTAGCTCACCCCAAAACAACGAACGATTTGGTAACGGACTGGGGAGGGTAGTCAGCATATGAAAAATATCGGTTTTTTTAAAGGGCACATGGCCTGCCAGAAAACCCGATGAACCCATAATCACCGCAAAATCGAAATTTTGCACAGCTCCAGCGCCTATAGCCGCGGTCTGATTATCATTGGCGCCCAGGATAACCTCGGTGTTGGGTGATAAGCCCCAATCCTCCGCTACTGATGGTGATATTTTGCCGATGACATGGCCGTTTGGCATCAAATCCGGTAATTTTGACTTGTCGATACCCGAAGCTTTGATCAACCAGGGATGATAATCAGTGGGATTTTGCTGACGATTATCTACCAACAGCATCGGTATCACGGTCACCTGCGATGCAACGCACTTACCGGTTAATTTAAGGTTTATATAATCCATCGGTTCCAGCAATTTCCAGGTCTTGCGATATATTTCCGGACGCTCATATTTTATGAAGAGCATATGTGCCATGGCGTCCAACCCGGTTTGGGTTGGAACCATGCCGGTGAGGGATAACCACCTCATCAATTTGCCTAAACCATAACCCTGTACATTGGGGAAACCGTGGGTAATCGCCTGATTATATTTTGCGCCGCGTGAATCCATCCAATGAATGGCTTTCATCAAGGGCTCGCCATTTTCATCCACCGGCACAGTGACCGACCACTGGCTGGTGCAAGTGACGGCGAATATCGATTCGGGTGGTAAGCCGGCGGTTTTGATTACCCGTTTGGCTGCCAGGGAGA
>JBDKUB010000581.1:0-4072 GCA_039679915.1 Anaerolineaceae bacterium | reverse complement strand
GAGCGCATGACGCAACGGGTAAATTTCTGAGCAATATATAAGTCTTCGTTCGTTGCGTTGGGTGATATTATCATGCCGAATTTTTCCGGCGAACAGGCTGAAAGTTTTTCAATGATCTTCGCTAAGGCGGTATCCCAATCAATCGCTAGCGGTTTATTTTCAGCAAATATTTTAGGTTGAGTTAAACGAGACGGATGATTGACCAATTCAGTAATGCAGAATCTGCCTTTAACGCATAAGTGCTTGTTTTCTGATTGAGATGAAGGGAGGCTTCCAATCACTTTTCCATCTTTGATTGCCAGTTTTATCTCACAGCCCAGGCTGCATAAGGGGCAAGTTGTAAGGAGGTATGTATCAGGAATTCCAGCCCATTTACGGGTTTTTTCTGAAAGCGCCCCGGTTGGGCAAACATCCACACAAGCGCCGCAAAAACTACAACCCGCTTCGAGATGATTCCGATTGAAAGCTGTTCCTACAACCGTATTCGAGCCTTTATTTACATAAGTGAGAGTACCCACCAAATGATGATTTTCACAAACACGCATACATCTGCCGCAGTAGATACACAGATTGTAATCGCGGTCGAAGAAGGGGTCATCCCTTTCAACTTTGAACCCTCGATATCTGAACGGGTAAGCAAACTCGCCTAAATCGACATGGTTGATTAGATCCTGCAATTCGCATTGGCCATCTTTTGGACAGGTTCGGCAACCGGTTGTAATGCCCGTTTTTCTCACGGTCACCATACAATCCTCACAGTGGTCTTTTTCCACACAAAAAAGACAACATGAAGGATGTTCCGAAAGCATCATCTTGATAATTTCACTGCGTAAATAGTGAAGGTGAGCAGTATTGGTATGCACTACCATCCCATCTTCGACTGGAGTGGTGCAAGAAGCAGGAGTTTTTATTCTTCCCTCGATATCGACGATACATAATCGGCAGCTTCCGTGGGGTGGCAAATCGGGATAATCACATAACGTGGGAATATAGATGTTATGTTCCCGCGCTGCTTGTAATATGGTTTTACCGCTCTCGACTTCTAATAATTGTCCATCAATCGTGATTTTTAGTTTCATAATATTATCTCAGATGACGATTGGTTTTTAATGGTGGAGGATCGGGGTATGCCAATAATGGCGTCGAATTTACAGACATTGACACAATTTTTGCACTTGATGCATTTCGATATGTCCAGTGTGTGTGGCTTGTTTTTCTCCCCGGATATGGCAAGAGAGGCGCATACTTTAATGCAACGTCCACAACCCGGGCATTTATCTGGGTCGATTGTGTAATCGAAAAGTTCAGTGCAAACCGCAGATGGGCAGTATTTATCGATAATATGGGCGTGATATTCTGAGATGAAATAACGAATGGTCGAAAGGACGGGATTGGGCGCAGTTTGGCCGGCGCCGCACATGGCGGTCTTTTGCATCGTATCTGCAACCGTGTAGAGAATACCAATGTCATTTGCTTCCCCTTCGCCACGGACAATTTTATCCAGGGTATCGACTAATATGCGGGTGCCCGTTCGACAGGCAGTGCACTTGCCACAAGATTCATTCCGGGAGAATGTTTGAAAGTATCGGGCTAAATCGACCAGGCAGGTGCTTTCATCCATCACAATAAGCCCGCCTGAACCCATGATGGAGCCACTGGCAGACATCGATTCGTAATCCACAGGTGTATCTAACAAAGCGGATGAAAGGCAGCCACCTAAGGGACCTCCGGTTTGGACGGCTTTAAACGGCTTTTTCGTACCACCGCCGATCTCGAACACAATTTGACGAAGTGTCATCCCTAGAGGCACTTCAATCAAACCCGTGTATCTTGTTTTTCCTACCAGCGAGAATGTTTTCGTACCAGTATTGCCTGGTTTTCCAAATTGGCTATACCATTTCCCGCCGTTCCGTAAGATATTGGGCAGGGTGCCAAATGTTTCGGTGTTGTTGATTATGGTAGGTCTGCCATGCAGCCCAACTTCAGCCGGGTAAGGCGGCCGGGGGCGGGGCATTCCTCTTTCACCTTCGAGAGAGGCGATCAATGCGGTTTCTTCACCGCACACGAATGCGCCGGCACCTTCCTTTACGGTTATATCGAAATTAAATCCTGAACCAAAGATGTTCATCCCCAAAAAGCCATATTCCCTCATTTGCGCAATAGCGTGTTTCAAGCGCAATACGGCTAGGGGGTATTCTGCCCGGACGTAAACATATCCGGCTGTGGCTCCAATAGCATAAGCGGCAATCAACATGCCTTCTAGTACCGCGTGCGGATCACCCTCCAAAAGAGAACGATTCATGAAGGCCCCAGGGTCACCTTCATCTGCGTTGCAGATGACATACTAAATCGGGCCAGGAACATTCCGTCCCAATTCCCATTTTTTATATGTAGGAAAGCCTGCGCCTCCTCTGCCGCGGATACCCGATTCTTTAACCTCGGCGATGACTTCTAATGATGATTTCGATAGCGCATTATAGAAACCCTGATAGCCGCCTCTGGCGATATATTGATCGATATCTTCCGGGTCGATATACCCACAATTACGTAAGATAATCCTTACCTGAGGTTTTAACATAGGTAGATCGAAAAATTTGGGGATACCGGTTTTTTCTGTAAAGTGGTCATCGCCAAAATGCCCCACTGCCATATCTGGCTTTAGGTCGCCATCTACCAAGGCTGCTTTTAGGATTTTTTGAGCTTTTTGAGGTGTTACATTGGCATAGCTTACCCTGGGCATTCCCGGTAAGGCAATATCCATCAAGGGCTCCAGGTAGCACGGTCCAATACAGCCAACTTCTACAAGATTAGCGGTTATTTGCAAATCCGCGAGGGTCGACTTGATTGATTCGAGGACTTCCATAGCCCCGGCTGCTTTACCGCAAGAGGCAGCCCCCAGGTAAATAACCGGGACATCGGCATAAAATAATTTATCCCACTTTTCAAGGGCTTGGTTTTTAATGAGATTGAATTTATTCATAATCTTGGAGGGTTTTTACAAGTTTGTCAGTGGTCATTTTGCCAAAAATCTTGCCGTTGATTTCGATGACTGAAGCCTGGGCGCAGCAACCAAGACAGGCAACTTCCTCGAAATCGAAACGGTTGTCCGGTGTAGTTTCGCCGGGTTGGATTCCCAAAGTGGATTTCAATTCATCGGAAAGCTGCTTACCCCCTTGAACATGACATGCGGTACCTATGCAAACTCGGACCGTATTCCGGCCTGGTTTCTTGAAGCGAAATTGGGAGTAGAACGATGCTACGCCGTAGATGTGGTTTTCAGAAATATTGAGGTACTCGGCGATTTGGCGAACCGATGCTTCAGATATATATCCGAATTGTTTTTGACATTTTTGTAAAAGGGGTATCAGGTCGCCAGTATCTCTTGAGTAACCGGTGAAGGAGAGTAATTCTTCATTGTGTATCATTGCGGCGTCGCCTCTTATAGAACTGAATATCGGAATTATAAACTAATCAATGAACGAATTTGAATAAATATGAACGAATTTGTTATATTGAAGTTAGTATATAGGGGGTAATCTACTCTGAAAAGTGATGAAAATCACCCAAATAAAGGGATTCATTCCTATCATCCGTAGAAATTATAACAAATTGCTACACAGGTATTGACATAGGAGTAAAAAATTCCTATAATAATTATTAATTTACAGTTAATTAATAATTAGGGTCCAGCATAAGTGAAACCCTCTGCGACTTCCAGTGTACTGCGCAATATTAATCGTTCAGCCGTGTTGGAGATTATTCGCCAACAAGGGGTTATTTCATATTCCCAAATTGCTCATCATTTGAATGTCAGTTTTCCTACTGTAATGCGGATTGTCGAGGAATTAATTCAACTTAATTTTGTTCGACCGGTGGGATTTAGCCAGGAGCCTAATGTGGGTAGGCCGCGCAGTTTGATTGAATTCAATGGCGGTGGTTATTGCGTTATTGGCTTAGATTTGGGGGGATTAGAGCTTAGTGGTGCCATCATCGATCTCTCTGGCAATATACAGGCTGAAGTCCGTTCACCTGTGACCAAGGGGGATGCTCAGGCGAATATGACTACCATGTT
>JBDKUB010000553.1:0-2980 GCA_039679915.1 Anaerolineaceae bacterium | reverse complement strand
GCGATGCGCAATGTTCCCAGGCATCAATTCGTTCCCGAGGAATACAAAGAGCACTCATATAAAGATCACCCACTCCCTATTGGTTACGGGCAGACCATATCCCAACCTTACATCGTCGCCTGGATGACAGAATTACTGGAATTGAAGCCGGGAGAAAAAGTCCTCGAAATTGGCACCGGTTCCGGTTATCAGGCAGCCGTATTGGCTGAATTGGGTTTTGTGGACGTATACAGTGTCGAGATTATCCCCGAACTTGCTCAGCGCGCTGCGGCGCAATTACATGAACTCGGATATTCGAATGTTCAAACAAAACAAGGAGACGGATATTATGGGTGGAAAGAATATGCGCCCTTTGACGCGATCATCGTCACAGCCGCCCCCGATCACCTGCCCTCTCCATTGGTCGATCAACTAAAAGAAGGAGGTCGGCTGGTTATTCCTATCGGACCACCCGGTGGATATCAATCCCTTTGGAAATTCGTTAAACAAAATGGAGAGCTCAAAGCGTACAATCTCGGGGGTGTATCGTTTGTCCCTCTCACCGGTGGAGAACCGTCGGCGCCAGATGATCTGCCCAACTCACCATAAGCCACCCAAGAAGATACATACCCGCCCCCATTCGTAAAACCCACGAAAAACCAAAAGATAATGCCAACATCGCTGCCAGAATGGAGGATATAACCGATGCTGCCCCGTTAATTCCCCAAAACCAGGGAATATACACTGAATAATTCTTTTCGAGAATCCAGCGTAACCCCGCAGGAAACGGAATGCCCATTAAAAATCCCATCGGCGCTACAAGCATAATCGTAATCCCCATCCGCCATCCCAATGAGAGACCAAACGTCATTTCAACTACGAGAGACATTAGCAGAGGCAAAAATAATATCAAAACAACCACTCCTAGGAGACACTTCTTTAAGGACAGTTTGTGGGCAAGTAAGCTGCCGCAGCCCGAGAAAAATAATATCGCCAATAGAATAATGGTAAACGCGTAGGCAGGTTGTTCTAAAAACAAGATAAATTTTTGAATAAGTGGAATTTCTACCAATAAATAACCAAACCCGATACAAGCAAAATATGTAAAATGCCGCCAATTCGCTCGTCTAGGCATCGCCGAATATTCGGATTCAGTCCGCCATCTCTTCGTAAATACCCAGGGCAATATCACCAAACCGCTGCCGATAACCACCGTAATAAGCAATAAACCAACGATGGCTAAATATCCCGCCCCGCCAAATGGCTGCCAGGTCTTTCCCCATTCCGCCATAATTTGACCGGTTTGTCCCCATTTGAAATAATGTCCCATAAATGGGTGGTCATCTGTTGGAGGAGAAATATCATAAGGGTATTCTCTATAATACGAACGCCGGTCTTCAGTCTCGATTAATCGGGAGTAAGTTTGGTAATAGACCGATTCCGGCAGGATATTGTATCGATTGGTTTCTTCAGGTTGGACATCGGGCGAATACGATAGATCAAAAGCATTCTCATCTAGAAATGATCGAATCATCGTCATTTCTGCCGGGGTAAAGGGTGTCCGCTTAATCATGATGGTCGATGTGTTGTAACCCCGAAATGCAACGATTTGTGTTTGAGGCTCTCCTCCAATTCGCTCAAGGGCTTCTACCGCCAGGGCAAAAGCCCGTAGATCTTCGCTGGGAGGGTATTGTAACCAACGCATAAAAAACAATATTCCTTCGCCATTGAGATGGTTGAGCGAATCCACCATGGCTTCGACTGTATAACGATAATCTTCAGCCAGGCTGTATGCCCCAGATTGAATCGGATGATATCCGGAAGCCAGTGATATCACGATGACATCATATTTATCACGGCTTCGTTTCAGATAGCTTCTTTCGAATTCGACAATAGTCCGCACTTGTTCGTTTGCATACGCTTTACCCGCCAAGGGAACAATCAATGGATTTTGCTCGACCGCAGTTATGTGGCTACTCCCTTGCAGCAAAGCCGTCCAAATATCCAAGCCTCCCCTCGGCTCTAAGATCAAAGTATTTGCACCTGGCCGTAATTTGAATGCCAGCGCATGGGGTAAATAATCGCTGAATTCACGGTTTTCAATTGAAATCAGCACTGGCGACATATCATCCCCGTCGATAAATAACCCATGCTCGATGGGTAGTTGTAATTGATACCGATAACTTAACCCAGGCAGCGAACGGATAGCGCTGCTTTCGACAAGATTTATTCTTGAGAACGCGTTCCACTTCTCAGCAAGCATTTTCGTATCAGGAAATTGCATGACATTCGAAAGTCCCTTATACGGAGAAATATTCAAAGACATCCAGGGATAAAGTGAGCTACCCGAAAATCGAAATCCCAAATCGATTGCCGAAAAGAGAATCAACAAAATAGCGGTCAGAAAAGGCAAACGGTGTCTTGCATATTTCCAACCACTGATTTTGGCTGACATTTTTCTACGCGGATCATTCATACAAAATAACAAAGCCCCAATCGATGTAAAACCGCTGCAAAATAAAACGATTCCATCTCCACCAATCATGCCCGGCAATGCCAAAGCGAAGAAGCAGCCTAATGCAGAACCGGTCAAATTCACGGCATATACTCTGCCGCTTTTTTCAGCACAATTATTCAGCAACCAGCTCACTGCAATCCCGCAGAATAAAAACGGCATCGAAAGCAAGAGATAATCGCAGATTAACAACCCCACCTGGCGTATATCCCAGCTAACGCTGAACGAATCAAAGGGTACATGGTTGAAAAAGGAATACGCGCCAATCATACTGATGCCGGCGCACACTGAAGCCCAAGGAAGGAATATTTTGGAGGATATACGGCTCAATTTAGGGAATATCATCAATAAGATGCCGCTGGCGGCGCTGCCCAGCAAAGCAGTGCTGACGATCATAAAAGCAAAATGATAGAATTGTGCAATCGAAAACAACCGGGTTAAATTGATTTCAAATGCAATGGAAGCAGCCGAGATACAAAACAATCC
>JBDKUB010000354.1:0-5670 GCA_039679915.1 Anaerolineaceae bacterium | reverse complement strand
GACCCACTCATCTGATAGACCCTGCATACGTCTTAATGCCCTGTCGGGCATTTTTTGATTCTGACAAATTTGGTCATCTTCATTTGAATTGTATGATTTTGTCTTAATGCCCTGTCGGGCATTTTTTGATTCTGACTGCGGTTTTGGAGTGGCATTTTTCTTCCCACTCCTTGCACCTTTTTGCCGCTTTCCAGCCAGCCTTGTTCCACTCTATCTCCATTTTACCCTATTTTCCCTCTCTTTTCACTCTTTATTTTTACCTTGCGCATCCCCCTACTAAAAAAATAAATATTTACGGATTGGAGCAGGGGGGGTGCGCAAATCTCTTTATATGATGACCACACCCGGGGGTGAGGTGACTTTCCCCTGCCCGATGTTGCGCACTTTGCCTCGGCAGGTTTCACATAGAAAGTATACTCTTACACTATCTTCTTTTTTTTCGATGAACTTTTCGAGTCTTTTCAAAAGCTTCTCCAATTCTTGCGGCGTCAGATAGATTTCAAAGACGCTTTTTTGAACCCGGTCGCCTATCGATTCCAGATATTTGGATAACTTTGTGCGGCGTTTATCATCCACCACATCATAGACGACCACATAAAAATTTCGATCTGCCATTCGATCATCGCTTATCGGAAGCCCATGCCGCGATAGATCGGGGTGCCATTTTGAATACAGCCGGCTATTTGGCGAGCTTGCTCTACCAGACACTGACGCAAAGGAAACTGCATGTCACGGATTGGATGGGTAAATTTTTGATCGAGGCGCTGTTCGAAAGCCTGTAAGAAGCGGCGCTGGCCGGTTTCGCTTAGAATAACGGGGCGCTCGGCGGGTCCCGGTGTAAAATCTTGGGGGGTCAATTGGCGGCTGTTGCAGCACCATAAGACAATTCCATCCACTGCTGGGCGGAATTCTTCCAAAAGATCTAAACCGAGGGCGGGGCGGTTGTATGCCACTTCATGCAAAAAACCGGCATAGGGGTCGAGCCCAACAGTTTGGATAGCGGAACTAGCAAGCTGGGTGAGCAGGGTGTAACCGAAAGACAGCAATACATTCACCGGGTCGCGAGGTGGGCGGCGGTTGCGATCTTTGAACCCCCAGGCGGGATCGAACAACTGTCGCAGCCCTCGAAAATAAGCAGCCGTGGTGGAACCTTCCAAGCCCATCAAGCTGGAAAGGGTTGTTTTGCGGGGCAAGGCTTCCGAGGCTTGTTTGATTTGGGCAAGCACCGAATCGATTTCCGGATTAGGGCGATCTCGATTATGGCGCATGAGCAAGGCACGTTGGTGCTGGAACTTGGCGCCAACGAACCCCTTGGCCATCTCCAGCACAAAATCTGGTTCGCCTAAGCGGGTATATTGGGCACGGCGCAGAGGAACATGCGGGGTGAGGCTGCCCACCAATCTGCCGCGATATTCGCCGCGTGTGGTGAGAAAAACCACTTCGCAATTTTGCGCAAGCAGAGAATCGATGGCGGGGGTGGTCAATCCGATGTTCCCGAATAGAACGACTTGATCCACCTGGGATAGGGGTACACTGGCAAGAATTTCAGTTGCCCCATTTTCCGTTTCTACTTGCAAACGGCGGTTGCGGATGCGTAATTTTGAATTTTGCTGAACGACATACAGGGGTGGCATAATGAATTGGAGTACATTATTGGGGGTTATCGGGCTTTTTCTTCTGGCTTGGAAATTGGCGGCACTGCCCCATTCCAATCGTGGTGGCGGCGCCCACCCCGGAATACACCGCAAAGGCTGCCAGCACGGCTATTACACTCATCCAATAACGGTCGTAATTGAGACAGGTGTAGGATATTTCGCCAACGGCTCCCATACGCAGTCCGCCGCTTTTTACGGGGACCGGACGGGTGGAGAGGCGGTATTGGGTCACTGCCAGGCATTCATCGGCAAAACGGCGCACTTCGGGAGGAAACGCAATCGGGGCAAAGGCGTTCCATTTATCCAAAAGGCTGCCGAACACCAAGCCCGCTAAGGGAATGGGGATATGCTTACCGCCCGATTTAAAAGTGGTGGGGGCGGTGAACTGAAAATTGATGCGATGCGGGGCGGATTGTTTGGCTAACAGGAAGGGCGCCGACAATTCTTGATAGGTCGTAATGCCCATCCAAGGGGAGGCATCCATATCCTTCTGAAGGGTGAGCTCCTTATTCTGTTCAGCATGGGTTGGCTCACAGCTTGCATTTTCGATTCGAAATGGCATGTAATCCAACTCTATGGTCGCACCGATTTTTAACGGTCCGTTCAGCATAGCTTGCCATAGGATGTGGGCAATATCGCTTTGGAATGCCGATAAACGTAAGCGGTAGGATTGAGCAGCATCCGTTCTGCCATGCGGGAAATGACCCATTAAAGTGGAAACGGTGAAGGGTTGAGTTTGGTTGTTTTCAGCCGAAGAATGCATCAATTCTTCCCTGGTGGATTGATTGGTGGCGTTGGTATGCAGGGCTTCAGCCAGGGCAGGCGCATATTGCCGGATCACATTGAGGAGCAAGGCGTGAGCAGCCCTGCCCCACCATAGCGGATAAACATCCGCCGGGGGGCAAGGCAGTGGCTTCAGGGTGAGAACGATAGAAATAAGGTCTGGGTTAGGCATCGTATTGCCTTTCGATCGAGTGCCTGTATGGTTCACGTTCGTTTTTTACGGGCGGCGTCACGGACTTCCTGCAGGTTGAGCAGCTCCCCAATTTCGTACCGGGGAGGCAGGCTTTCGGGAACCAGGCGCAAGCGTAAAATGGTAGGAAAGTAGCCCATACGCCCATGCAGCTCAGCCAGCAGTAAGGCGGTGATGAAATTCAGGGAGGGAGGGTTGACGAGGATAGTTTCGGTTTGAAGGACCTCGGACGATAGGGGGATATTGGAGACCAGTGCTTCTAATTGGGGGATGAAGGGCAGGTCATTATCGAATTGGACGGGAATCGAAATTATCTGGTCGATTTTTTGTTGGGTAAGGTTTTCGACTTGGCTGATTTGTTCGGTCGAGAGAGGATGTGAAAAGTTGAGCAGAATCATGGTTAGCATCCCATCACCAGTTTGAACTGCAGAGCAATATATTTGATTTCCTCCCTGCATACCAATCGGACCCCCATTTCTTTGGCGCGCTGCAAATTGGCTTCCCCCGGCTCGGGAATATCGGTGGCCAGAATTTTACCGCAGTAGATGCCGAACGCTTCACGCCGTGAGAGGGATGCCAGCTCATAGATGGCTTTTTGAATTTTGTTACTCACTTGTTCTTGTTTTTCACTGGAGATTGATTTACATGAGCAAACCGCTAGCCGACCATTGCAGATGGCGACGATATCCAGCTCGTTGTTGACTACGCCTTGCTGGGTTTGCTTGCGGATGAAAATATTCCGCCGGACGTCATCGAACAGGGTAGATTGTTTGAGGGCTTGGTAAACCGACATTTCCAATTCGTCGCCTGCTTTGGGGGGCGGCGCGGCATATGCATAATAATTGGGGTCGAAATTTTGATTATCGCTCACTTCGAGGCCATGTGCTTTGAGGTATTGATCGACGGTGATTTTGACATCGATGGGTTGGCTGTCCAACTCCGCCCCATCGGAGCCCAGCAGGATGATGCGGTTTTCTTCGGTAGAGACGTACATCAACCGCACGCCGGAACCAAAGGCGGCTTGCAAGGCTGCCAGGCTCATGATTTTTGTGCCGCCGGTGAGGTTGAGGCGCACATCCGTTTCTGCCAGTAAGTGTTCAGAGAGAACAGCAGAGATACCAGCCCGGGCTAAACCGATATTATAGGCTTCGATGGTTTGGGTAGGCAATACTTGAAGGTGGCTGAGCTGCTTATCTTGGCGGATGGCATGGGTCAACGTCTCAGCGATGTTGAGTGTGGTTTGGGAGGCGATGAACTGGGTGGCGGTGAATTCTTGAAATTGCCAAAGGGGCAGCAGGTTGGGGATAGGCTGTTCGCCGATGAGGGAAATAAGGAGTTGAGGCATATTTTGCATCTGTTCTTTCTTTGAGCGAGATCAGTTTTGGCTTGTTGGTTGTGGGTTATCCATTAAACCATTCGGCTATCTAGCGAATAGGCAGTTGATCTAAGTCGTCGATATACTGCTGCAAGTTTTTGATCAAGGTATCCGGAGAGGCGGCATTTTCACGCATGCCGGCATGTAAGATATCGTTGCGGACATCTCTGAGGCTCAGCCATAAGCTCAATATTTTTTCTGCATTGGGAAAATCAGCCAGGTATTCGGGCGAAAATTTTTGGTTATTTTTTTTGCAAAGCAGATAATTGTTGGCATCTTTACCGATTTTTTCACCCATTTCTTCTCGATGATCGCGGGAATAGATTTTGGAGGGGTCCAATTGCCAGATGATCCAGCTTTCGAGCCATTCCCGGGAAAGAGCGGCTGCCTGCACCCATTGATCATGCTCGGCGTACCAGTGCACCATTTGGCGGGAAACTTGCAGCATAGCGTCGATATTTTGGTCATCGAGTGGGTTTTCGAGGGCGAGGGGTTGATAGGTTTCGAGAATTTTTTGCAGGAGTTGCGCAAAAGGCTGAGCGGGGGCGGAGCGCTGCAGGGATGGTTTGGCTTTTTCGGCTCGGGCAGGCAGTTCGTAGATGGTCTGCATGGCTTGATAGGGGCGGATCAGACGTAAGCTGTTGGAGATAGTTTCGAGTGAACCGGCGAAGGAGGCTAAATTTCCCACTTGCTCTAAGATGGTTTTGTCGCCTTGAGCTTGCTCTGCCAGGGATTTGCGCTGCTTTTTTATGAGCTGGCTGAGAAGGCGGGAATCGCCGGTGCGGTTGAACCGCTCGCTGGCGTTAGCCCATTCCAAAAGGGTGAGCATGGGGGTCAGGTCGAACATGGGGGTTCGAGGGGGTTCAACGGATTGATCGCGCACATCATATGCGCCATACAGAACTGCCCGCAGGGATATGCCAAGTCCGGATTGTAGAAATGCAGCTACCAGCAGACCGATATATGGAAATGAGCGCAACCCATGGGTGATGTCGAAGGCGACTTCTTCGCCTTCTTCCACGGCGCCGCTAACCTGTTCGAATATCTGCCAGAGCTGTTGTTCATCCTTTCCCAAGGGAATTGACTTTGGGGTGACCGTCAATTCCTTGGGAAGGGCAGTTTGAAAATCCGGAAAGACGTGTTGCCGTGCTTCATCTGTGAGGAAAACGACCAGAGTTTGAGGCTGCAAGAAATTGCAGGTGGCAACTGGGGAAAAGCGGGTGGTGCATTCCTGGTCTTGCCAGTAGTAAGTGGTTTCTAAGTATGTTCCGGTTCCGAGGAAAGTGAGAAGTTTCATAGTGAGGTTAGCTCCAAAAGGTGATCGCTATGATTATGAAGCGGCCGTGTAGGATTTCGACCATTTGCTTTTCATTTCAAGCCAGGCTTTAGATGGGTTATCCATTTCGGTAAAAGACAACATTACCCAGCCTAAAGGTTTTCCGGGTGCACCATCCATCATTTGAAGCCGACGGCTTTGAGGGAAGGGTTTTTTTAAGTTTGGTTCCCAACTGCGAGGAGCCGTGGGGGGTTTCCCTAATTCGAAACGCTGACGGATTTCATTGGATAAACCTTCTTCCAACCAGGGACCAATCGTTGTGCCAGTCCACCCGGTACCCCAACCCATTTGTATGAAAGCAATATTTTCCTCTCTCGTTTTTGCTAATAGC
>JBDKUB010000287.1:0-7839 GCA_039679915.1 Anaerolineaceae bacterium | reverse complement strand
GAAAGATGGAGCAATTATTGCCAACTCGGGGCATTTTAACGTCGAAATCAATATCCCAGCGTTGGAAGAGATGGCAAAGGAAAAACGATTGGTGAGGCCGTTTGTCGATCAATACACCTTGGCAGATGGCAGACGGATTAACTTGCTTGGAGAGGGACGGCTGATCAACCTGGCGGCTGCTGAAGGCCATCCTGCCAGCGTCATGGATATGTCATTTGCCAACCAGGCTTTGAGCTTAGAATACTTAATGAAGAATTACACCACGCTTGAGAAAAAAGTGTATGGGGTGCCGGAAAGCATCGATAAGCAAATTGCCTTTCTGAAACTGAATGGTATGAATATAGTCATAGATACTCTCACACCAGAACAGGAAAAATATTTGAATTCATGGGAAGAAGGGACTTAGAAACATTAATAAAAGATGAGTAAAAACCCCTTGACTCTCATTTGTGATTAAGTTATAATGTTTGCTAATGAGCCATTAATCTTTCTAGAGGAAATTGTCTCTCTAAGGAGGTCGCCCACAGAAGGGTAATGGGTCAGAAACCAAGCGGTCAAGAATGGCCGCAAATTTTCGAGAAATCGAAAAAACTCTCAGGAGGTTACTGTGAATAAACGTTTAGTTATTTTTGTAGTGCTTTTGGCGGCTATGCTGCTCTCAGCGACGAGTGCATGGCCAGCGACCCTGACCGTATGGAACTATACGGGTGATAATGTCTATATCAAACTCAGCAAGTACGGCGTGATGAAGTATTTCCTCACCGCAACTGTTGAGGGCAACACCGATGACCGCAACTTGAGCCGTTTCGATATCGAGCGCAAAACATATTCGGCAGAAGTCACTGCTTGCGGCACCACCACCACGTGGGGTGCGTTGGATATGCGCCAGAATCTGCGCTTAACCTTCACTCCTTGCGATTCCATGAAGCAATGGTGGACTCCTAAGTATTGGGGTGAACCTAGCCAAGAAAAACCGAACTTCTACAATGATGGTTCATTCGAATGGACTCCTCCTGATTGGGGTTGGTACGGATCAGGCTGGTTCAAGGGCAATGATGGTCACGCATTTTACTTCCAGTATGATGTAGTTGACTAACCCACAAAGAATCTGAATGTAAAAAGGCCCTACCTTTGGTAGGGTCTTTTTTTTATTATGCGATATAATTTCTTCTTGATATGTTTTTTTCATGGTACTAATAATAATTAAAGGAGCTAACTTTTTATGTCATTCAAGAATAATCGCACATGGGTGCATATAATAGAAGTAATCTGTTTATTAGTAATTTGTACATCTTGCAGTACCACCACACCCACTTTAGCACCCACAACTGTTGCTACCTTACCGCCGACACCAGATCAACCAATTGAAACATCGCAATTTGAATTGTTGCCTTCACCCACGGCTGAAGCAATAGAACCGACTGTCGAAAATACAAATCAGGTTGATCCTGCGGAAACATTGATTAATAATGGCATTGCATTGTACGAAGCAAATGATTTGGAAGGCGCTTTAAAAACGTTTAACGATGCCGTGCTGGCTAATCCGAACTCAGCAGTGGCATATTATCAGCGGGCGCGAACTTATCTTGCTGCCGGCGATTTAGCCAATGCAATTATCGATTTGAATCAAGCCATTCTAATCAATGCCAATTACGCAGAAGCGTTTAATATACGGGGTATTGCCTACATGCAAAACGGGCAATACGATCAAGCTCTGGCTGATTTCAATGCCGCCATTGGGTTAAAACCGGATTTTGCCAATGCTTTCAATAATCGTGCATTGGTTTATTTTGAAAACGATGATACGGCTAAGGCGCTGGAAGATGCCAATCAAGGAATTTCTTTAGATCCGAATATGGCGGAGCTCTATCTTACACGGGGTTTAATTTACGCCAAAGATGAAAATTATGATATGGCAATTCAGGATTTTACAAAAGCTATAGAATTAAAACCCGATTACGCAAAAGCATTATTCAATCGTGGTATTGCCTACGCAACAACCGGAAAAATAACAGAAGCACTCGCCGACGTTAATCAGGCAATCACAATATCTCCCGATCAAGCAATATATTATCTTTACCGCGGGATGATGTATTTACAAAACAACGACAATCAAAATGCTACCGCTGATTTTCGCAAGGTATTAGAACTTTCCCAAGATGAGAATCTCCGCAAACAAGCCACCGATTGGCTTACCTCGATAGGCGCTACTCCTTACGCTTTATGGAATCTCAAGTACAGAACAAAACATATTCCAGGCAAAACTACAAGTTTTTAGTGCTTATTTCAGGAGTGGTCATTTTTTTTGACCAGCTAACCAAATACCTGGTACGCACTCAGCTTGCCCTCGAAGAGACCTGGGTGCCCTGGCCTTGGGTGGATCGATTCGGGCGAATTGTCCATTGGAAAAATGAAGAATCGGCGTTCAATTGGCTTTCTTGGGATAGGTGGATTTTTGTTCTGATAGCCATTCTTTTTACCATAGCCATAATTTATTATTTTCCCCGTATCCCTAAACACGATTGGACTTTCCGTTTATCGATGGGTTGACTATTGGGCGGAATTATCGGTAATAACTTGATCGACCGCCCAATTTTTGGATATGTCACCGATTTTATTATGATTGGCTATGGCAATGTCTTCAATTTGGCGGATGTCAGTAACTTTGCAGGATTGATCATCCTATGTGTGGGTTATTTGCTTGAGGAAAGAAAGAAAAAATCCGAAATTAATGGTTCTGAAACATAAAAAACAGTGCAACGCACTTCGAAAGTGCGTTGCACTGTTTTTTTTATGGGGTTGGTGTGGATTCTTCCACGATGAAATCGATAAAAATCGGATCACCAAAGGGTCGCCCGGATGGAGAATACGCCTGCCAGGCACTGCGATAATTCCCCGCTTCTTGCGGTGCAGTAAACAGGACGCGAATGATTGCACGAGACCCGCTGCGAGCTGGATATAAGGCTTGTTCGGGAGGCGCAGATAACCGTGGGCCGGCGATGAGTTTTAATCGATAGTTTTTATCCCAATTACAATTTCCCTGATTTTCGATTTCCCATTGTTTATCCAAAACTGCGCCGGGCGATACTTGTGTTCCATCAGGAATGGTTTTATCGGCGATATAAACCAGGTTATCGATACAATCTGGTTGTTGTTGAAAGCCATCTATTGAAGATGTGCCTTGCGTGGTTGATATTCCCTGAGTAGGTTCATGAACCGCAGCGTCGGCTGAATCGGGTGTCGGTGGCAGAAAGATAACTTCATTGTTTTCACCGCTTGAGGGAGCTCGAATTTGCTGACATCCTGCCAAAAAAACGCAAATCAGCACAAGGCTTTTATATTTCCCCATCTTCCACCCCGGCATCCTCTTCAATGCTGCCAAAGGGCATAATAGTTTCACTGCTGGCGGCATTCCGGCGCACCGCTTGTTCGATTTCATCGATTAGCTCAGGATTTTGCTTTAGGAATTCTTTGGCATTTTCTCTGCCTTGACCCAATCGTAAGTCGCCGTAAGAGAAGAAGGAGCCGCGCTTGGCTATAATTTCCATACCGGTAGCTAGATCCAATATATCGCCAACCCTGGATATACCTTCATTATATAGAATATCGAATTCGGCGGTTCGAAAGGGGGCTGCCACTTTATTTTTTACCACTCTCACGCGGGTACGGTTGCCGATGATTTCCGGGCCCAATTTAATCGATTGAATTCGCCTTACGTCTAACCTCACCGAAGCGTAGAATTTTAAAGCCATACCGCCGGTGGTTGTTTCCGGATTTCCAAATACCACGCCAATTTTTTGGCGTAATTGGTTGGTAAAAATGACCGCGGTGTTCGTTTGTTTGATTGCCCCGGATAGTTTGCGCAGCGCCTGCGACATTAACCGCGCTTGCATGCCCATGGGTGAATCGCCCATATCCCCTTCGATTTCAGCTCGTGGGACAAGCGCCGCCACCGAATCGATCACGACCACTTCGACCGCGCCTGACCGTACCAATGTTTCGGTAATTTCCATGGCTTGTTCGCCCATATCCGGTTGGGATATCAAGAGATTATCGACGTTTACACCACAACGCATAGCATAATGGGGATCGAGCGCATGTTCCATGTCGATATATGCGCAGGTGCCGCCCATTTTTTGAGCTTCAGCCACGATATGCTGACAGATGGTTGTTTTCCCAGATGATTCAGGCCCATAGATTTCCGTAATTCTACCGCGTGGGATGCCGCCAACTCCCAAGGCGAGATCTAAAGATAGCGACCCCGTAGGGATGGCTTCAACTTCCAGATGGTGAGCTTCTCCTAAACGCATGATTGCACCATCTCCGTAGCGTTTGGTAATATCCCCTAATGCTTTATCTAAAGCAATGTTGCGGGAAGCGACTTGATTACTATCATCTTGAGGTATGGGCGGTTTTCTTACCATGGCATTCCGTCTCCTGTTGAATAATTAGACCGTTATGATTTGAAGTGTAGCACAAATGTTCTGATTGTCAAGGGGTCACTGAAGGTTCAATGACCGGTGTTAAGAAAGGTGCACTTGGGGTTGGTGGTAGATTTGTATTATAAGTCAAGCTGCCATATAAACTGAAGTAACTCACCCTACCGGCATAAATTTGAATATCGATGTAGGTGCTTTTGACTTCCGGTACCCAAACTGTATAATGCCCAGCCGGCAGATCGCCGATTACGACATTTTCTTTATAATACGGATCGGAATTGGCAGCACCAATTCCATAGGTTTTGACGCTGTATTTTTCGCCGCTGTCTTTGGATTCGATAATTACATCCATGCGAGGCAGTAGATTTGCTTGATCATCCATGACCCTTCCTGCCAATATACCCCACCCCTGGGGGGGGGAAAGCCACAATTCCGGATTGCGGCTGCGAGAAAAATTATTCTTTCCAATGCGAACCTCGAAATGCAAGTGGGGTCCGGTCACATTGCCTGTTGCACCGGATAATCCTAATTGATCTCCGCTTTCCACATGTTCACCCCGCGAAACATCGATGCGTGATAAATGACCATATACGGTATACAGAGTTTGTCCCTGATAACCGAAATCGTGGCGGATAACAACTGCCAAGCCATATGGATCGTCAGGATCTTCAGTTCCACGATACAAGCCATAACCCGCCCAATTGATTCGCCCTGGTCCGGCAGCATAAACAGGCGTTCCAATTTTAACCGGGATATCTATACCGGTGTGGACCTCATTTCCAAAGAAAACCCCACCATATCGATAATTTGCCAACGGCCAATTGATTTCATTGGCAGCAATCGGGCGGGCAAAATAGAAGTGATCGTAGGGTGTTGGTACCCACGGCGTTGGATATAAAGGCGGACGCCAGGCGGAGACCGATACAGGTACAGGCGTTGGAAATTCAAACCGAAGCACTTCGGGTGTGAGATGGTCGGTTGATGCTTTTTCTGGTGTAGTAGCTGACCTTGGCGGGGCTGTGATTGTGGATATGCTGGATTGTGCGATGGATGGCGTTATACTTCCACCAGACAGAAAATCGAATCCCGTTTGAATTTTTGGGTTTTCTTCATTTGGATTCGATGAAGGACTTTGACAGGATGTCGATATAAAAAGGATAACAACGAAAGCCAAAAGTGGGACGCGTTTAAGGATTTTCATCACAAATCTATCTTCATCCGCATGATCATTGCCCGGTTGTGGGAACTGGCGTCTGATCAACCGGAGACAATAATCTAGGCGTGCGTGTTGGGGTTCGAGTCTGGGTGGGTTTTTTAGTGTTCGTTGGCGTTCTTGTAGGCGTCGATGTTTGAGATGGAATCGGAGTAATCGTCGGCGTTGATGTTCTGGTGGGTCTGGGTGTGATGGTTGGGGTGAGGGTAGGCGGCGGCAAAGGTGTTTGGGTAACTATAGCCTCGGCTGGATATAACTCGAGCATCGCAGTATACCAGCTTAACCCTTCGGTCATGGCGAATTCGTTATAGCGAGCAGAGGATAGCGAAAGACGCCAGCTCGAGAGGGCTGGCATTCTCTCCCATCCATAATTCAAGGCTATTTGAGTAAAATCTATCCAATACCCAGATGGAACTTCGATTAACTGGCCTCCTTGCTCATAAGCGCGTGGGTCGCCCGAGTTTCTGGCGTAAAAATCCCAAACTAAATTATGGAGCGGAATCCCTTGTGATCCATCCTGGAAACGGCTGCGTAAGAAAACTCGCCAATAGGTTTGTGCCCCAAAATCTTCCCGAACGACTGCCATCCAGCCGGCATTCAAAGGAGCTGTGTTGAATGCAAAAGCCCGCCCGGTATATAGCCAATCGTCCAGCATACCAGGGTATAAGGGAGAGGTTAGCGGAACAAAAGCGTTTTCCAAGGTAGCCAGGAAATCCCAACCGGTTTTGCGAGTCAATTCTGAGCGTAAGGCGTAAAATGCTTCGTTGACTGCGTCACTTAACTGTGGATAGGGTGCAGAGACATCATTTATATAAACCAACGATTTTCGTCCGCTGGGCACGCCTGCTGAAATTTCAAGCAATTTTTGAAAATTCACGGTTGGGGTGATTGAAGCTGCTTTTTGCAACTCTTCGGGAAGAGGTTGGGGAAGTTCTACGTTCAGCCAGGTAATTCCCTGCACATTGTGCTTCAGGTTGGTAATAGAAATTGATAGCTGGGAAGATTCGAATTGGTAACCCGTCAGATAAGTTTGATTAGGAGTCTGAAAAACTACGGCTAAAGTTTTCCCAAATGTATCCCACACTGGCCAGTTTCCGCTGCCAATCGAGCGGGGAGCTTCTTCAGGTTGAGTGCGATCGGAAATGACAATGTTTTGCAGCCCTTCGACAGAAGAAGCCCAAGCCAGGTAGCGACCATCCGGAGACCAGGCTGGATGATTATCGGTCGCAGGGTAGTTGTGGCTGATTTGCTGAAAGCGGTTTTCGCTGGAATCTAGATTGGCAATCCAAATTTCCTCATTGCCATCCCGCGTCGAAACAAAGGCAATCTGCCGTCCACCTGACGACCAGGCTGGGGCATAGTCAGCAGCGGAGTCATCGGTTAGGCGGATAGGCGTTATAGCCTGCGGGTTCGAGGGCGTGACCTCACGAATAAAAATTTCTAAATTGCTGAGGCCGGTTTGCGGATCGGTGTAATAGCTTTCGTAGGCTAGCCAACGTCCATCAGGCGACCAGCTAGGATATGCATCGTATTCTGGTGTATCGGTCAATTGGATGATTTCACCGCTGGAAAAATTCATCTGATAAAGATCCCAATGCCCTTTTCGGTTGGAGGCAAATGCCAGTAATCTACCATCTGGGCTGACAGCCGGTGTTATATCATCATAAGAACCGTTGGTTAAACGGTTGAGCTGGCATTGAGCAGGAAAACAATAGAATAGATGACTAAATTCGCCTTCACTCATCGATAGAATGATCGCACCTTGAATGAATTCATCGATTTCAGAGGTAGATACCGCTGCGGGTATGCTGGCGATTAAGTCCGGCGTCATCGATGGGGTGGGAGAGACTGTCTGCTGAGGAATATCGGTAAGGGTATTTATAGCTGGTGTTGAACTGGAAGAGGGCGAAGGGGATATGGCTGTTTGCGGCAATACCCATTTTCCAATGATGCTAAAAATGAGCCATGCAAGCAGGATTATCGCCAGGATAAGGATGATTACACGGATTAATTTCGTATTTCCACGAGGATTTGGCAATTGGGAAGAGCGGAAATTGGATGAGGCAGTCATAGAGACATCAGTAAATTGGTTTGGTTATTCTAGCATGGGCAATAATGCGCGTCAAATTGAATTTAATGCACGAGCTATGCCAATCTCAATTTTCCCTCTTATTCCCATTTTTCGCC
>JBDKUB010000297.1:0-2534 GCA_039679915.1 Anaerolineaceae bacterium | reverse complement strand
GTAGCACATATTCTTGTAACGCATCCATGAATGGCAGGTTGCGATTTACCATACCGATAATGAAACCACCAATAATATTGACCAACATGACGATGACCGATGCGATAGCGTCACCGCGTACGAATTTGCTGGCGCCATCCATAGCACCATAAAAATCGGCTTCTGTTTCGATTTCACGTCGGCGTACTCTAGCTTGGTTTTCATCGATAATGCCAGCGTTTAAATCGGCGTCTATGGAGAGCTGTTTACCAGGCATGGCATCCAAGGTGAAGCGAGCTGCCACTTCGGCAACCCGCCCTGCACCGTTAGTGATTACCACGAATTGGATGATGGTCAACATCAGGAAGATGACTACACCGATGACATAGTTGCCGCCTACAACCAGGCTGCCAAATGTAGAAATAACCTTTCCGGCATCTCCAGAGGTTAGGATGAGACGGCTGGCTGAAATATTCAAACCAAGACGGAAGAGGGTGACCAATAACAAAACGGAGGGAAAGACCGAAAAATCCGTCGGACGGGCAATGTACATCGACAACAGCATTACCCCAATGGACAACCCTAGGTTCAACACCACAAGCAGGTCGACTACCAGCGATGGAAGCGGTACGATCATCATTCCGATGATGACAATGAGCGCCAATGCCATTAAGACATCTTTAGAGTGAAGAAGTGCCTTTATGCTGAAGGGTTGTAATGTAGCGGATGTGGTTGCCATTCCCAAAAATTACCTTTCGAAAATAAACCTTTATGATGTGGTCGCCAGGATTGGTCTGCGACCGCGCATTGCATACACACGCGCAAGGATTTCTGCCATGGTCACATACAGTTCCGGGGGAATTTCCTGATCGATGTTGACCGATTTATACAGGGCATGAGCTAACGGAATATTTTGGATTATGGGGATATTGGAATCCTGAGCGATCTTTACGATGCGTTCGGCGATCATGTAGGCGCCTTTTGCCAGCACTTTGGGCGCGTTCATCGAATTTTGATCATATTGGATAGCGATTGCCAGGTGGGTGGGGTTGGTAATGATCACATCGGCTTTATGGACATTTGCCATCATGCGCATTCTTGCCATCCGTCGCTGCTGACCACGGATGCGGTTTCTAATGACCGGATCGCCTTCCCTTTGTTTGAATTCTTCCTTGACTTCTTCTTTGGTCATGCGAACATTTTTCATGTAATGCCAGTGCTGGTAAGCATAATCGGCAGCCGCTATAATGATATACGCCATCGCTACGCGATACATGAGCGATATGGCTAAATTAGCCCAAAAGGTCAGTCCGGATATAAAATCTGTTTGCGCCAAGCCCAAGATAGCGTTTATCTGCGAGCGTAAAAAGCTATAAGCCACCCATCCAATGATCAATACTTTCAGAAAAGCTTTGAAAAATTCGAACACACCCTGGATGGAAAAAATATTTTTTAGACCGTTGATAGGATTTAATTTACTAAACTTGATGCCGATTTTCTTTTTTGCCCATAGAAACTTGGTTTGGATCAGGGTGATGATAGATCCGGCTGCCAAAAAGACAATCAGGATCATCCCTAAGTCGGTGAGAATCCGTGTACCACTGGTGGAGAGTAATTCCTGCAGCCATTGTGTCAGGCTTATGCTGTTCGGTAAGGTGTTTATGGTGTTGGTTAACATACTCTCGATATCGGTAATCAATTGGCTGCCAGGGCCGGATAAAAGCCAGGCGCTCAACAGCAATCCAACTGCTGAATTGATTTCATGGCTTCTTACAACATTCCCCTCTTCTCGAAGCTCATGTATTCGTTTCCCGGTCGGTGGCTCGGTCTTTTCTGACATAGGATTATGATCCTAATAATTGGAGAGTTCTTTCACCAATATTGGTAAACATATCGTGGATATTCGGGGCTACCATAATGATAGTAAGGGCTAAAGCAATCAAGCCAATGCCGATTTTTAGGGGGATGCCCAGGAAGAACACGTGGACTTGAGGGGCTACCCGTGCTAACAACCCAAGGGTAATATCGGTCAATAGAAGGGTTCCAACCACGGGCAATGCCATCTGAACGCCGGAGGTAATTAATTGGGAAGCCATTGTGAGATAATTGGATAAAGATAAATTGGGTAAAGCGGAATTAACCGGGACCAGGATAAATGTCCGCTGCAATCCCAGCAGAAATAAATGGTGTCCATTGATAACCAGGAATATTAGAGAAGCTGTAATCAAAAATACTTGGTCCATTGCTGTACCATTATCCTCTAGTGCCGGGTTCAAAATATTGGCAGAGCTAAAACCGCTAACTATACCCATTAAATGACCAGCTATTTGCATGGCATTGAATGTAAGCATGGCAGCAAATCCTGCTAATGCTCCAATGAGGACTTCTTTCGCCATAGCAAATCCATATACAATAGCTGACATGGCTTCTGTGCTGGTTGGTTGAGGAATCGTCGGTGTAATAATCATGGCAAGAACCAATCCGAAACCAATCTTGACCTGATTGGGTACACCGCGGCCACCCAATACCGGCACATAAATAATGGCTGCCAGAAT
>JBDKUB010000016.1:0-11961 GCA_039679915.1 Anaerolineaceae bacterium | reverse complement strand
ACAGGTTAGATAAAAACCAGAGCCCTCTATATCCAAACGAAGAATCCCTATTTTGTTCAATCCACCCACAAGATGAAGAATTGATCGAGCATTTGACGCCAACTCTCCTGCAGCAGATTCCGAAACGAGCCCAATTGGTTTGCCCGCTGGCGATTGGCAATCACGTCGATCATCAATTGTCCAGAAAAATCATCGAAAACACAGGAAAATCCCACTGGCTTTATGCTGATTTTCCCTATGTCATCAGAAACCAGGTGGATTTAAACTCGATTTCAGATAAAAATTTGCGAATAAAGAGATTTGCCATATCCGAAGAAGGATATCGAGCCTGGATAAAGAGTGTTTCAGCGCATCGTTCCCAGTTGAGTTCTTTTTGGAAATCTAAACAAGAAATGGACGAGGAATTTAGGCAATATCTCCAAAATAATCATGGGATCCCCTTGTGGCGTTCAAAACAGACTCGGTGAACGAATCTTGCATTTCAATATAGTTTATGCTAAAATTCGAGGGCGGCGATATAGGAAGTTCGTGATTCCCTTTACGCCGCTTAGTATTTTCGATGGACACCCCTTCTAGAACAATCCAATCCACTGGGAGGAGTGATTTTCTTTTATAGTGGGAGGAGGATGCGATGCCCCCCTCATTTTTAACCCGAGAGGGATATCAGAAGTTACAAGAAGAGCTTGAATACCTGCGTACAGTCAAACGCCAGGAAGTAGCTAACCGCCTTCATGAAGCAATGGAAGGAGGAGAGCTCATCGAGGATGCCGAGTATGAAGCAGCGAAAAATGAGCAGGCATTCGTTGAAGGCAGAATCCAAGAATTGGAAATCCTGTTAGCCAATGCGCGCGTCATCGAAGGTACAAGCAATACTGATACGGTTCAAATCGGCGTTAAAGTGACGATAAAAGAAGGCGATAACGAACCTGAAGAATATTACATCGTGGGTCCTGCAGAAGCCAATCCCCGCAATGGACGGATATCGAATGAATCACCCCTCGGGCGCGCTCTGATGGATCATCGCGCTGGCGATTTGATTCGCGTCGATGCACCGGGTGGAGCTTTTACTGTTCAATTATTGAAGGTAGAATAATATTGGGGCGCAGTTCAAAGCCCCGCGCTAGTCGAACCTGCGCGGGGCTTTTCTTATTTATCTTATAGAGTTCGAAAGCATTTATTTTTAGGATAGGAGCAGTAGCATATGCCAAGCGAGTATACTAATCTAGAAAAAATCCGTCTCGAGAAAATCGAGCGATTGCGGAAACAAGGGATCGAGCCTTATCCTACCCGAGTGCAACGCACTCATACCAGTCAGCAGGCAATCACTTGCTTCGAGGAAGCCGAAGCCAAAGGGGATGCATCCGATATTCATGTGATTTTAGCAGGCAGGATTCGATCGATGCGTACTATGGGTAAGCTCACCTTTGCCCACATCGAAGATGGGGATGGGAAAATCCAATTATTCTTGAGGGCTAACGAAGTTGGCAGCGAAGCCTTGGCTCTTTTCAATAAGGAATTCGACCTGGGTGATTTTATCCAAGCGGAAGGCGATCTGTTCCGCACCAAAACCGGAGAAGTGACATTAAAAGTGCATTCCTACCGGTTACTAGCAAAAGCCGTCACCCCACTTCCGGCCGCCAAAGACGAAGAAATAGATGGTAAAGTTGTGCGGCATACCTCCTTGAGCGATCCGGAAATGCGTTACCGCCAACGATATGCCGATTTAGCTATCAACCCGCATGTGCGTCAGATTTTCCGCACCCGGGCGGCTATCATCCGTGCCCTGAGGGAATTTTTGGATGAAAATGGTTTTTTGGAAGTCGAAACACCCATCCTGCAACCCATCTATGGCGGGGCGGCAGCCCGTCCGTTTGTTACCTATCACAACCAACTCAAACAAAACCTATATCTGCGTATTTCGTTCGAGCTTTACCTTAAGCGCTTATTGGTCGGCAATATCGAAAGAGTCTATGAAATTGGACGTGATTTTCGCAACGAAGGCGTCGACCGCACTCATAACCCGGAATTCACCCAACTGGAATTTTATATGGCATATGCCGATTATGAAAAGGTGATGGACTTCACCGAGCAGATGATACTATATACCGCCGACCAGGTCCTCGGTAAACCAGCCTTGACTTTTCAAGGTCACGAAATCAACCTTGCACCTCCGTGGCGGCGGCTGGAACTTCATCAAGGTATCCTGGAAGTAACAGGAATTGACATCGATGCTTACCTCACCGCGGAAAGCCTTGGCGCAGCCATGAAAAGCAAAGGATTGCCGGTCGAGGCACAAGCCACGCGGGGCAAGTTGATCGATGGGATGTTGGGTGATTACCTCACGCCAACCCTGATTCAACCCACCTTCGTCTATAACTACCCGCGCGATATTTCGCCTTTGGCTAAAAGCAAACCGGAAAATCCCTCGATTGTAGAACGCTTTGAAGGCTACATTGCGGGTATGGAGCTATGCAACGCATTTACTGAATTGAATGATCCCCTCGATCAGGAAGCGCGGTTTTTAGAAATGGGCAGAGATTATGATGCCGAAGACGAAGAGCGCCACCCCATGGATGAGGACTACCTGCGCGCCATGCGTTATGGTATGCCTCCCAATGGGGGCTTCGGTATGGGCATCGACCGCTTGACAATGCTATTCACCGATTGCCCGAATATCCGCGAAGTCATCATGTTCCCTCACTTGCGCGAACAAGATGCCGAGGCTTGACAGCCACCTATCCTTGGGTATAATCGCACCAATTGAATTACTCAACGACTAGCACGAAGATAAGTATCCATCTGGCTATACAGAGAGTCGCCGGTCGGTGAAAGGCGATAAGCCAAATGAAGAAATCCACTCCGTCTGCCTGAAACAGGCAAGCTGCTCCCGCAGGGGCTGTGCTGATATCAGCACAAGCCGTAAAGGAGATCGGGAATGCCCGTTATCGCTAAACCGAGGTCATTCGTCTTACGAGTGATAAATGCAGGTGGCACCACGAGCGCCCCCTCGTCCTGCAGGATGAGGGGCGTTTTATCTTAAATCAAGACGAGGTGCAATTATGATCGATCTAAATCTAATTCGTGAACAGCCGCAGCTTGTAAAGAAATCTTTATCTGACCGGCAAATGGAAACCACACCAGTCGAACAGATCTTGGAACTGGATGAAAAGCGCCGGGAAATCATCCAGCAGGTAGAGGCGCTTAAAGCAGAGCGAAATGCCGTTTCCAAAGAAATCGGCAGGATGAAAGATGCACAAGCGCGGCAAGAAAAAATCGACGCTATGAAAAAAGTGGGGGAGCAAATTGCAGAACTCGACGAAAATTTGCGTATTGTTGAAAGCGAACTCAACGAAATCCTGGCAATCATTCCCAATATTCCAGATGAGCGCGTTCCATATGGCAAAGACGAGCACGACAATGTCGTGTTACGCACGGTGGGAGAAAAACCCAAATTCAGCTTCGAACCCTTGCCTCACTGGGATTTAGGTCCTCGCCTGGGAATCATCAATTTCGAGCAAGGGGTAAAGATCACCGGCTCGCGATTTTATGTACTGAGCGGTGCCGGAGCACGTTTACAGCGGGCTTTGATTTCCTGGATGATAGATTTGCATAATCGCCAGGGTTATACTGAAAAATACACCCCGTTTATGGTAAAAGGTGAAACTCTATTCGGCGCCGGACAGCTCCCTAAATTTCAGGATAATCTCTATAAAGATCATGAGGAAGACCTGTGGATGGTGCCAACCGCCGAAGTCCCCCTTACCGGCCTTCATATGAATGATGTCATCGATGAAGCGGATTTGCCAATTTATTATGCGGCTTACACCCCATGCTTCCGTAGAGAAAAAATGAGCGCCGGACGGGATGTACGCGGTATCAAACGTGGCCATCAATTCGATAAAGTGGAGATGTATAAATACTGCAAACCCGAAAATTCGAATGATGAATTGGAAAAAATGCGCCAGGATGCCGAACAGACTTGCGCAGAACTGGGATTAACCTACCGCGTTGTGCAGCTTTGCAGCGGAGATTTGGGCTTTGGTGCGAGCATTACCTACGATATCGAAGTGTGGGCGCCTGGATGCAACGAATGGCTGGAAGTTTCCTCGATATCCAACGTAACCGATTTTCAAGCTCGGCGAGCTAATATCAAATACCGGCCAAGCGATGGAGGCAAACTGCGCTATGTCCACACCCTGAATGGCTCCGGGTTAGGCATGCCTCGCACTTTTATCGCCGTTCTGGAAAACTATCAGCAAGCAGATGGCTCGGTGGTAATCCCCCAAGTATTGAAACCCTGGATGGGTGGGATCGAAGTCATTCGATGATTATGCCTGAGTGGTTGAATAAAGTCATCTTTGCCCTGACGCAAATTATCATGTTGGTGGGTTTATTTGGGTTGATCATCCCCATTTACCCAGGCACGGTCGTTATGTGGCTGGCAAGCCTGGGATATGGTGTCGTAACCGGTTTCACCCCCCTGGGGATTGGATTATTTGTCGTCATAACCCTGTTGATGCTTTTCAGTACAATCGTTGATAATCTGATGATGGGCGCCGGCGCCCGCAAGGGAGGTGCTTCATGGCTGACCATTGGAGTCGCTTTAGCCGCCGGTGTCATTGGGACTATTATCTGGCCTCCTTTGGGCGGGTTCATTGCCATGCCGCTGGGAGTTCTTTTATTGGAACTTATCCGTACCAAAGATATCCGAAAAGCCTGGGATTCCCTGCGCGGTCTGGCAACCGGCTGGGGAATTTCGTCCATTATTAAACTCGGTATCGGATTGATCATAATGGTTCTATGGTGGATTTGGGTATGGAAAGGATAAACAATGGCTGGTTTTTCAAAGGCAATCGACGCGGGGAGGATCGCTTCAGCGCGTTGATCGCCTTCGCCGGTCAACTCAGCTAGTAAAGCCCGTCAAGAACCGCCGTCGAATCATTCATCTGGAGGCGGGATAGGGAGATCCTTTACGTCTGTATCAATCCACTTATCGCCCTCATCGATGAGCATCACCGGAATATCCTGGCGGATAGGATATTTCCGCCCGCAATCCTGGCAGACCAGCCATGAATCTTGAATATAATCCAGCAGGCCTTCTTTTTCGCGAACACAAGCCGGGCATCGTAAAATCTCTAATAACTCTTTGCTGACCATAATCCACTCCTTTTATTTAATCACGCAAGATATGACCATCACCTGCTATTTCGTTACGGCATAGGTACTACGGTATCCAACAATTTTCTCAGGTTCGACCCCGGTCCATACTCATAAACAGCTTGCCAGGGAATGTAATGAGTGTAGTACGAATCTTCGAAATAAATCTGGTCGTTTTTATATACGGTACGATTTATCGTAATATCAGCGCCGGCTACTTCCCATTCTACTTGAACGATCTCATTTTTTGCCAGATCGGGATTTTCCCTCAGGATAGGCTCACCGGGTTCGACGATATTCCTTAAACCGCTGGTCTCCCAATCCACCGTGCGTCCATCAGAGGTAGAATAGAATTTCCAGGTCAACTTCCGTGCAGCCGCGTTGACATAGGTCTCCATAAGCAGCCAATAAGGGGTATCGTTGGTGAATTTGAAATCCACCACCGGAACATAGACAGTCGCATCCAATCCTGCTAGATTTTCGTTTACGCTCCCCGATTCATCGTATTCGTAATACGATACCCGATAGGCATGGGGGTATCTCTCTACGATTGGAAATCCGCCAAAAAAAGCCGTGCGAAAAAGGGTGGTACTCACCTGGCATACTCCGCCGCCCACTCCTTTGATAGTCTGGTTGCCAAATATGATCAATGCTTCAGCGTAGCCGCTATCCAGGCTGACATCTCCCAAAACCTCTGCCATGGAAAAAGTCGTGTTAGGCGGCACCAGCACCCCATGAAATCGAGCTGAAGCTGTTTCGATATTTTTGATGCGATCCCCACTCGAACCATAGAAGAAAGTCATTTGCTTGCTGACCAATTCTGTAATGCCCAGGTCTTTTGCTTTGACGTTATCAGTAATGGTCGGGTTGGTAACATTCAACATTAATGGGATTGAATGTTCCCCCTTGGCAATTTTTTCATTGATTTGAGCTAACGTTGCCGGAATATCCAGCTTCCGCCCGATGACAGCCGGTTGGATTAATTCGAGTTCTTTCGTTTCATCGTTAAAAACGAAACGTGCATTTTCTGGTTGGCGCTCGATTTTGGGAGCAATATTTTCGAGAAATTTTTGCAATGCAGAAGTTTCGAGGGCTACCTGGTATTCTGTAGCGCTGCCATTATCTTGTTTGACGATGGTAAGCATCTGCGCTACCTGCTCGGGCGATAAAGTCCATGGACCGGCATCCCCTTTTGGGGAATCGGCTAATTGCAGCACCAGTGAGCTGCTGATGATTTGCCTGGCTTTTTCAGCTTGGGCTGAGACATCCATGATATCCGGAGGTGATTCCTTTACCACAAGTGGGACTATACCGTCCTCCAGGTTTTGCAGGGGAGGGTATAAGCTCGCAATGGTTGCCGGAATATCCAAAGCGTAGCCGATCTGCCCTGGAGTCGCCAGCACATTGACGCCTTCTATACTCAACGATGCCTCCCGGGTGGGCTTATCGATTTGAGCAGCGATATTTTGCAAATAACGCACTGCGGTTTGCTCATCGAAGATGAACTGAGCCGGTAATTCAGCGCCGGATATCAATGCTTTGAACTGCATAAATGGGCGCTGCAGCAGATTTTCTTGCCTGCCATAGCGATATGCCTGAACGGCACTGGTTTCGACATCTAAATATAAACCGACCTCCGTTGGTAAAGCTGTCCAAACCTGGTCTTTGTATTGAAAAGTGATCTTTCCATCGACCGGGTAGGTTATATTTTCTCGCAATTTATCGGCAGCCTCGGATACCGGTAAACCATCCAGCGCAATTCCCTCGATCGATACACCGGGGAATATTTTACCGGCGTACATCACCCGATAAGCCAGGGTAATGGCCAATAGAAGGACAATATAAACTATTGCCCCAGTCAATAAGGCTGCCAATATTTGCGCAGCACGGGTTTCAAGGGGCAAACTGGCAGAATATCTCCTGGTTGTATATCTTTGCGGTAGCTGATTATTCATAGCCATTGATACTTTTCTATCTACCTGACAGTTTGCGAGTTGTCATTGCGAAAGAGCGAAGCGAATGAAGCAATCTTTCTAAAGCATATCATTTTCTATGATATAAAGTTTGCTTCGGGGCAAAAAACGCCCCTCGCAATGACGGATGATTAAAACTGTCGGGTGAGTAGATACTTTTCAAACCAATAATCCACAAATAGATAATTGGACAGTGATATAGGTCAAGCTGCATGGGATTATAACCCGTTTTAATCTTTTATCTTTTCTTCAGTTATAATGCTGATGACAGCTTGATGAAAATATTTGCGGTTTCTTATCGGGAGAAATCTTATGTCCTTGATAAATCCTAATCCCCAGAGCAAATTAAAAAATTTCAAATCGAAAATCCTACCGCCACTGCTGCGCGGCATGGCATTTATACTGGTCGGAATAAGCGTTTCTTGTTCATTTCCCGGGTTTTCCCCCCAATTTAGCCTCAACCCGCCGCCCGCTTCGACTTATACACCAGCCGCCCCCACGGCTACCCCCCAGCCGCTGCCACCCGCACTGGCGGAAAGCGACCCGCTTCCTGGGGCATGGCTCGCATTAGATAATCCGATTACCCTGTATTTTAACCAACCCATGCAGCGCTCTTCGGTAGAAAAAGCTTTAAGCGGTGAATCTGCCCTGATTAGCAATATATCCTGGAGCGATGATGCCACCCTGGTTTTATCACCCCAAGAAGCGCTGCCTACCGATACCGAGATCAGTCTTTCTATCAGTACCGACGCTCAGGCTGCCAACGGGCAAAAATTAACCCAACCGATCGAATTGAAATATCGGACGGCCAGCGCCCTGCGCCTGACGCAATCCTTGCCTGAACCGGACTGTGTCGAGGTCGATCCAGCCTCGGCTATCGTCGCTTCTTTCAACCAGCCAGTCATTGCCCTGGGGGCTGACCCCAATGAATTACCAGTAGCCTTCACAATAAGCTCCAACAACGAAGACCAAGTCGCCGGTAAAGGCGAATGGCTAAACACCAGCACTTATATTTTTTATCCTCAACCTGCCCTGCAAGGTGGTAATCGATATAGAGTGGCGCTAAATCCGCAATTAAAAAGTGTTGCAGTAAGTGAGGTGGAATCAACCCGAGGGTGGTCATTCACCACTGCCACTCCCAAATTGATGTCGGTATCACCCGAAAATGATTCCCAGGCTGTTGGGTTGGACGCACCCATTGTACTGAAATTCAACCAGGCCATGAATCCCCAAAGCGTGCAGGCCGGATTTCAACTGCTTGACAGCCATCAACAAGTCGTAGATGGCAGCTTTACCTGGGATGAAGCCGGTGAGGTTATGACCTATACGACGTCTTCACTGCTTAACCGCTCGCAAATATATATGCTAATTTTGGCAAAAGAAGTCGAATCTCTGGGTGGGGCGCCGTTAGATGCCAGTCTGGAATCCCATTTCCAGACCGTACCCGCCCTGACTGTAACGAGCAGTCATCCCCAAGCCGGCCACGAAAAACCGATTTTCGAGGCAGCCTTGCTCTATCTAAGCGCGCCCATCCAAGATGAAGAAAACCTCGATAAATATATTTCCGTCATCCCAGAGTTACAGGATTTACGCGTCTGGTATAGCTCTTCTGACCTTTCCATCAGTATCTCCGGCAGTTACCAGCCTGAAACCAGCTATATCGTGATTCTCTCAGCCGAGACCAAGGACTCATGGGGAGGAAGCATATCCTCAGAATACAAATTGGAATTTCGCACCTCCGCCATCCCACCCACCATCAATTCCTATCCACCATCCGAGGTGTTTTTAACACCGCAAGATGAGGGATTGAGTTTGATGGCTACCAATCTAGCCTCCGTTAGCCTTACCCGCGGCAGCATCGCCCTGGCGGATTTTATGACCATGATGGGTGTCAATGGGTATGATCTACGCCAATCTTACATCAGCCCCGATCAACAATCTTGGCAGCAAAACTTAGACATGCCGCCTAATCTCAGCCAATGGGTCACCCTGGCTGTTTCGCCCGATCGCACGCCACTAACCCCCGGACTCTATTTCTTACGCCTCGATCCGGGGATAGAGGGCGCCTCGAATACCCCCTATATCCTTACCGTTAGCAATGTTCACCTCACATTCAAATTAAGCGCGACCGACTTATTGGTCTGGGCGGTAGACCTGCGCAATAATTCGCCTGTGGCAGGTGCAGATATCCAAATATATGATGAGTCACAAAATATACTGGCGACTGGCAAGACCGATCAGCAAGGGGTCTTCCAGGGGTCGGTTCCGGAAATAGAAAATCTTTACAGCACTTTTTTCGCTGTAATGGGCAAACCAGGCGACGAAGCCTTTGGCATTGCCCTTTCCAATTGGGATATTGGCACCAGCGGCTGGGATTTCGGCATCGACACCAGCTTCCAACCTCCTCACCTGGAAAGCTATATCTATACCGACCGACCCATTTATCGACCCGGGCAGACGGTGAATTTCCGCGCCATTATCCGTCAGGCGTATAACGGGCGATATAGTTTGCCCGATCTATCTGCCAGCCAGGGACAACTGCCAATAACCATTTGGGATGACATGGGGCAGGAGCTATCCAAGGTTAATCTGCCCGTCTCGGGATTTGGAACAGCATATGGTGAATATACGCTTTCTTCGGAGGCGGCCCCTGGCTATTACCGCATCTCTTGTGATCTCACCACTCAAAATGAAGTCATCTTCCAGGTGGCTAATTACCGAAAACCCGAGATCAACCTGCAGGTAAATTTTCAAGAAATGCAGGCTCTGGCAGGCAGCTCATTAAAAGCAGACATATCCGCTCAATATTTCTTTGGTGCTCCCGCTGGAAATGCCCCCCTTCATTGGGTGCTTTACGCAAAGAACAACTCATTCATCTTGCCTAATTATCAGATTGGTGTGGAAGATGTCTCCTGGTTGTATGCCTATGATTATCCATATTATGGTGAAATGGGGTTGGGTGAAATGCTCGCTGAAGGCGAGGCTAAAACCGACCCTAACGGTAATTTAAGCCTGGAACTACCCACTGAGAAATCAGAACAGCGCCAGCAGCTTACCCTGGAGGTTACCATCACCGATGAGAGCGGGTTGCCGGTCAGTGCCCGAGGGACGCTAACCCTAAACCCAGCACTTTTCTATATCGGCATTCACCCCGATAGCTGGATTGGAAGTGCCAATGAACAAATCGGCTTCGATGTTCAAACCGTGGATTGGGAGCAAAAGCCCTCTGGACCTCACAGCCTGAAAGCCGTTTTTCAAAAAGTAAACTGGGTGAAAGAAGATAAAATCAGCGAAACAGGCGAGCCAGTTTATACTGCCCAGTATACGCCGATCGCCAGCGCTGATTTCAAAACAGACAGCCAAGGAATGGCAAAGCTAGCTTTCACACCAGCGGAAGCCGGTACTTATCAGCTCGACATATCCGGCGAGGGAGCACATACTTCGATCTACATCTGGGTTGTCGGCCCAGAGCAATCGGTTTGGCAAGATTTTCCCAACCAACGCATTCACCTGGTTGCCGACAAAGATACCTATGAACCCGGAGATACAGCCAGGGTGTTCATCCCCAATCCCTTCCCGGCAGCCTATCCTGCACTAGTGACCGTAGAGCGCAGCGTCATTATCAAGCAGCAAATTTCATCGATCGAGCCGGGAGGCAGCACCCTGGAATTCCCACTCAGCAATGAAGATGCCCCCAATATTTTCATTGCTGTCACACTCATAGGTACTACCTCAGAGGGTAAACCAGATTACCGCCAGGGGTATGTCGAATTACAGGTTTCTGCCGAACAGCAGCAGCTAAATGTATCGGTCATCGGTCAGCCCGAGAAGGCTGGTCCAGGCGATGAGGTGACCTTCGACATCCAGGTGATCGACCAATCCGAGAAACCAGTGCAAGGCGAATTTTCTATGGCTGTCGTGGATAAGGCAGTCCTGACCCTGGCAGACCCAAATTCCGAGGATATTTTCAGCGCATATTACGGCAGCCAGCCACTGGGGGTTCGGACCGGTTTGGGCTTGGCAGTATATGCGCAAAGACATGCCATTCAATTTGGTGGACAGGGCGGCGGAGGCGGTAGTGAAGCGACTTCGGTTACCCGCGAAAATTTCCCGGATACCGCCTTTTGGGCGCCGGATATCTTGACCGACGGTGAAGGCCGTGCTCAAGTGAAAGTAACCCTACCTGATAACCTGACAACCTGGCAAGTCGACTTACGCGGACTAACCAAAGAAACCCTTGTAGGAGAGGCAAAAACCGAGATCATCGCCAGCAAACCGCTCCTGTTACGGCCGGCAACCCCGCGTTTCTTTGTGCGCGGCGATCATGTCCTCATCTCCACCGTAGTTCAAAACAACACCTCATCTGAGCTGGATGCCAGTGTCGCTATTCAAGCAGAGGGATTTTCCCTGGATGACCCGGCTCAAGCCACCCAAAATGTTTCGATCCCGGCTGCCGGGCGCACCAGCATTGCCTGGTGGGGGACGGTGCAAGATGTAGATAGTGTCGACATGACCTTTATCGCCCAAGGCGGGGAATACCAAGATAGCATACGGGTCGCCAACGGCGCTATCCCGGTATTAGCCTATACCAGCCCACAAACCTTCTCCACTTCGGGTGTGCTCGATCAGGCTGTCGACCGTCTGGAGGTGGTCAGCATCCCTCGCTCTGTGCCTCAATCGAGCCGACAAGGCGAATTATCGATTGAACTTTCGCCCTCTCTAGCAGGTGTGATAGGGAGCGCCCTGGATGTGCTCGAGCATTACCCTTATGAGTGCACCGAACAGACCGTCTCTCGCTTTCTTCCCAATCTGGAAACCTATTTAGCCTTTA
>JBDKUB010000526.1:0-6895 GCA_039679915.1 Anaerolineaceae bacterium | reverse complement strand
TATATTCTTGGGGCTGAAAATATCGAGAAGCATTACAAAACCACTTCACAAGGTTGTCGAAGCATCACAACAGATAGCCGAAGTGGATTTATCTACACTATCATCAGATATGGACGCAATGGCGCAGGGAGAATTAACCCGCCAAATGAATCTAACCACTTCCAATGAAGATGATATTTCAGAAGATGAGATTGGTAAATTAGCACGAAGTTTCAACACCATCATCGCACGATTACAAGATGTAGGGAATTCTTTTGAACACATGGCTCAAAATTTACGCGCCATTATTAAAGAGGTTGCAGAAAATGCCAACAGCTTGGGTGCTGCCTCTGTGGAATTGGCTGCTTCTGCAAACCAAGCCAGTTTGGCAACCACGCAAATAGCCGCTACCGTTCAACAGGTAGCCAAAGGGACTTCTCAGCAATCCGAATCGGTGACCAGCACGGCAAATTCTGTGGAAAAAATGGCGCAATCCATTGCAAGTGTAGCGCGAGGTGCGCAAGAACAAGCAGTTTCAGTGGCAAAAGCCTCTAATATAACTCTGCAAATTTCCTCGGCTATTCAGCAAGTAGCCAGCAATACTTCGGCTGTCACTAAAGAGTCTGCATCGACAACTGAAGCCGCTGCCCAGGGTTCAACGACCGTTCAGGAAACCATCCAAGGAATGCAATCCATAAAAGCCAAAGTAGGATTTTCCGCACAGAAAGTGCAGCAAATGGGGCAGCGGTCTGAACAGATTGAAATCATTCTGGATACTATTGAAGATATTGCCTCTCAAACCAATCTCTTGGCGCTCAATGCAGCCATCGAGGCAGCCCGTGCCGGAGAACATGGCAGAGGCTTTGCCGTGGTTGCCGATGAAGTCCGTAAGCTGGCAGAGCGTTCATCTTTGGCAACCAAAGAAATTGCATCCCTTATTCATGGTATACAAGCCACAGTAAACGAAGCCGTGAAAGCGATGCAAGAATCCGCCTCCGAAGTCGAATCTGGCGTAGCCCTTGCAAATGAAGCCGGTAATGCATTAAGCGAGATTACCAGCACCGCCCAGGCTGTGTTAAGAGAAGCTGAAAAAACCACCCTAGCCGCATCGAAAATGTCAGAAGCTTCCAACGAAATGGTAGCCGCTATGGATTCTGTGTCTGAGGTGGTCGAAGAAAACACGCTTGCCACCCAGGAAATGACTAGCATGTCGAATGAAGTATCGATGGCTATCGAAAATATTGCCTCGGTATCCGAAGAGAATTCAGCGGCCATCGAGCAAGTTTCGGCTTCTGCCGAAGAAATGTCTGCCCAGGTGGAGGAGGTTACAGCTTCTGCCCAGTCTTTGTCAGACATGGCGCAAGCTCTGCGCGTGATAGTCGAGCAGTTCAAGCTCGAAGAAACCCAAGAAGCGACGGTAGAGGATGAGCCACTCGATGAAGAGAATACTGAAACGACCAACGAAAAATCAATTTATATAGGACCCGACCGCCGGGCTCCGGCGATCGATATCTCTAAACCAGGGAATGGAGGAAATGGTCAAAAGATGGGAATCAAAAACTAATATTTCGACTTGATCTTGAATAAATTTAATAGGGGGTCGATTTTGTCATCTGCTATCGAGCGACGATAGACGATATGATCCTGCTAAAATTCCGGAAAATTTCGTGAGAAATATCGATTCGGGGAAATATTTACACGAAATTTCAGATGATTTTATTTCAATTTAATATTAATTTTGATTAACTCCTGCTATGCTTACAACATGATTTGCTTCAAGCCACAATTATTTATTGGTAGGCATAATGGAGGAGCATTCCCTAATTCGTTTAGCGCAAACTGTTGATTGAAGCTTAGTTCATTTACAGGTATATGAGAATCACATCGTGGCATTTTCTTCCAGTTTGACATCAATAAACGAAAAGGTCTGCTCCTGCTGTGCTAAATAATCGAAATGTATCGCATTGTTAAGTATTGAATAATTTTTATTGGTAATTTCCTATCTCGTGTTTACGGAGGTAATTATCGGATTTTATTCATTTTTACAGGATAATCATTTTATCGGGAGAATTTATGGCATTATTGGTAACAATGAGCCAGTGGATTTTTATCAATGCGTTTCACACTTTAATGGATACATCGAAAAAATAAAGAAGTCCGCAAAACCTCCCCTTATGTGCATGTTATGACTTATTGTTACGTCCAATGGAGGTTCAAATGTTTTCAAAATTATCCAAAAGTATTACCGGAAAATTACAAACAAAAACAGCGTTGATGTTCTGTGGTTTGACATCGGTCCTGCTTGCAGCATTTGTCGTTTATGATGTCATCTCACAGAGGAATGCGTTGCAAGAAGCGCTTCTGCAAAAAGGTATCATTTTAGCGCAGGTTTATGCTAAGGCAGTCGGCAATATTTTCGAAAATGCGATAGCCAGCGGGCAGTTGACCGAAGAACAGGTTTTCGATACCAATTATCAAAAATTTTACGATGGCGACCCTAAAGATCCTGCAACGATAAAATATCATACAGCGTATGATGCCTTCACCGACAAAAATCTTCTTGCCATTCTTGATTCGGCTCAGAAAGATGAAGATATTGTATTTGCTGTAGCCATCGATCAAAATGGATATGTGCCAACCCATAACTCCAATTATTCCCCCGTATTAACCGGAAATCTCGAAAAAGATAAAGCCAACCGTACTAAACGAATTTTCGCCGATTCTACCGGGCTCGCAGCAGCCAAAAACACCAAGGAATATTTACAGGTGGTCTATAAACGCGATACCGGTGAAACCATGTGGGACATTTCTGCCCCTATCTATGTAAATGGCAAACACTGGGGAGGCTTCCGCATAGGTTTTTCGATCGAACGCGTCAATCAGCAATTAGCCGGTGTGACCTGGCGTATTATTGCGATTGCTATAGTTATGGTCGTTCTTGTCGGATTCGGCGGCTTTCTCTTAGCCCGTTCGATTGCTAAACCGGTTGAAGCCATGAAAAATGTTGCTAACAAACTGGCAGAAGGTGATGTGAACCAGCAAGTGACTGTCCATTCCAATGATGAAGTTGGACAAATGGGAGAAGCATTCCAACAAATGATTGGTTATCTTCAGGAAATGGCAGGCGCCGCAAATCGTTTGGCACAAGGTGATCTCACAGCAGAAGTTTCGCCGCGTTCTGCAAAGGACGCTCTGGGCAACGCTTTTGCTCAAATGATTGCATCTCTCCGCTCGACGATGGGCAAGGTGGCAGCCAATGCCAATAATCTAATCGGTGCTGCTGACCAATTGGCGCTTACTGCCAATCAAGCAGGCCAGGCAACTTCACAAATTGCCACTACGGTGAATCAGGTGGCAATGGGCACCACACAACAATCTGCTTCGGTAACTAGAACGGCAGCTTCAGTGGAAGAAATGTCACGCGCCATCGATGGCGTAGCTAAAGGCGCTCAGGAACAGGCTATTGCCGTCGAAAAAGCATCCAATGTCACGGCTCAGATCACCAATGCAATCCAAATGGTGGCTGAGAATGCGCAAGCCAGCGCTCAAGGAGCATCCGATGCAGCAACCACAGCTCGCTCCAGTGCAACCACTATCGAAGAAACCATTAAGGGCATGGAAGTCATCAAATCGACCGTCGGTCTTTCTGCCCAGAAAGTGCAGGAAATGGGTCAGCGCTCAGAGCAAATCGGAGCAATCGTCGAAACGATCGATGATATTGCTTCGCAGACCAATTTACTGGCGCTCAACGCTGCCATCGAAGCAGCTCGGGCAGGCGAACATGGTAAGGGTTTTGCGGTGGTTGCCGATGAAGTGCGTAAGCTGGCAGAGCGGTCTTCAACAGCCACTAAAGAAATCAGTGATCTAATCAAGGGCATTCAACAAACGGTGGCTGTAGCCGTAGAAACCATGAATAACGGTGCTCAGGAAGTTGAAAATGGCGTTGAACGCGCTAATCAATCCGGAGAGGCGCTAGAACTCATCCTTCATGCCGTCGAGACTGTCAATAAACAGGTCGATGAAATTGCTGAAGCCGCGCAACAGATCAATATCTCATCGAATGAATTGGTCAATTCGGTAGATAGCGTATCGGCCGTTGTGGAGGAAAACACCGCTGCGACAGAGCAAATGGCTGCTAGCTCCGGCGAAGTCAATACGGCGATTGAGAACATCGCCAGTGTGAGCGAGGAAAACAGCGCCGCTATCGAAGAGGTGAGTGCGTCGGCGGAGGAGATGAGCGCACAGGTACAGGAAGTCACAGCTTCGGCACAATCCCTGGCAGAAATGGCGCATGAACTCCAAGCAGTTGTGGCGCAATTCAAGCTGGAAACAGACGCAGATGAATATTCGGCTGCACCGTTTTCATCCGGCAAAGATGCTGCCTCCAGTTCAAAAGCAGGACAAAGTGGATTCGAGAGACAAGCTTCATATCCAGAATATAGTGGTCGTAAATCCGGCGACGGACGCAAGGTTGTGGATATAAGATAGATTATCTCTTGATTGTTTGTCTATATAAATCATGAGACTGCCTCTGTTTATAAGGACAGTCTCATGTTTTTAACGAATTATCGAAAAAGAAAACATGAATTTTCTAATACGGCTGCCAATTCAATAACACGTTGAGTATCTCCAAATTCTGTTGGAAATCGGTATGCTCATGATCGGTCAGCTCGATATCCAAGGCGGCAATTCCCTGGGCAGATGCCCAATCTACCAAAGCGCCGCTCATGTCACAACCTGTAGCGATGGGTGGGTAGGGATAATCACTAACCTCTGCCACTTCAGCCGCCAGCTTGAGCGAATTAGCATCCGGAGGCATGCCGCCGGGGAATATCCCCATAGCGGCGCTGTGGTAACTGATCAAAGCCTGGACATGATGTGAAATCAGGAAGCTCATCAGTGCTTGAGTTTCCGGTTCGGATGCCGGCGCGCTACCGCCATTAAGGGTCAAATAATTCCAGCAGCCATTGCGAGACCAATCTGCCTTCCAAAATGCTGGCCAGTTGTGGTTGAGGTCCACGCCATTATGGTTTGCCCGCCCATACATATCATGACTGCGAGCTTCGCCATCCGGATTGAGTGAAGGAAGGACATACAGCTTCACTCCGGGCGGTATCTTCTCGGGGTGTTCGCTCAGGTAGCGAATGAGCTTATTCGCTAATAGGATGGTGTTGTATTCATTACCGCCGTGGATGCCAGCAATCATCATACGTTCATTGGAGCCGCTGCCAAAAGTAAAAACCTGCAATGGCTTCCCCAGGACGGAATAGCCAATGATGGTCGGATTCCCGATATTCAGCATGGGAGTGGGTGTAGGCGGCATGGTGGAAGTGGGTATAGGCGTGCTGGAGGGTGCCAATCCCGTTTGTGGAATCGGAGAAGGGGTGAAGGTGTAGGTTGGGTAAAGCGTAGCTGTTGGAAATGTTCTAAATGGCAAAATATCTCTTAATACCACGGGTTTTGCAGGTTGTGAAATGATTGATGAAGTTTCATAGGGTGCATTTTGAGTTTCTTTTGAATGAGGGTAGGAGAGTGAAATTTGTCCGATCGACCCTGCTCGAAACACATACCATGCAGTACTGCCAATCAAGCCAATATTAAAAATACTCATCATTACCAATACGATGAATTGTTTTCTTTTCGACGTTATCCCAGAAAAGTTTTTGTGGCTCATTATTTAATAATTCACAGGATTATTATATTTATTTTTTCCGAGGATCAAATCCTTATTTCAATCCAAATAAAATATCCTGTGCATCCTGTTATTTCTATTATTTTCAAGATAGACAGGATTGGTAAGATAAGCAGGATGATTTCTTTATTTTTTCAAATAATCAACGCCTTACCCCAATCTAAATATAATATCCTTACATCCTGCGCATCCTGTTCATCCTGTTAATTATATTATTTTCAAGATAGACAGGATTGGCAGGATTAGCAGGATGATTTCTTTATTTTTTCAAATAATCGACGCCTTATCCCAATCTAAATAAAATATCCTTACATCCTGCGCATCCTGTTCATCCTGTTAATTATATTATTTTCAAGATAGACGGGATTGGCAGGATAATAAATTTTTCTCTAATAATCAAATCCTTATTTCATTCCAAATAAAATATCCTGAATATCCTGTGTATCCTGTGCATCCTGTGATTTCTATTATTTTCAGGATAGATAGGATTGGCAAGATAAGTAGGATAATAAATTTTTCTCTAATAATCAAATCCTTAATTCATTCCAAATATAATATCCTTACATCCTGTGCATCCTGTGCGTCCTGTTATTTATGTTTTTACAAGATAATCAGGATAATCAGGATTAGCAGGATAATAAATTTTTTCTATTAATCAAATCCTTATTTCAATACAAATAAAATATCCTGTATATCCTGTGTATCCTGTTCATCCTGTTAATTTTATTTTTTCACTTATCCATAAGGGATTGTTGAGATACACAAGCTTTGACGGTCATCAAGGCACCGACATTAACTGAGTTTAGCAAATTGCTTTCACGAGATGAGTGGTTTATTTATTATATTATAACCTTTAGGGTATAATGTATATACATATATACAAAGCTCAAATCATAATAATTTAATTTAGATTCTCACGCCGGTACCAGTTTTATGAATGATCTTCGAAATTCGCATAAATATGTCTTGGCTATCGATTTGGGATCGGGTGGACCCAAGGTGGGTATTGTCGACCAGGAAGGGCAGATTATAGCCAGCGCAGTGGAACACAACACCATCCAGTTCTTCCCTAACGGAGGCGCCGAGCAAGACCCCAATGAATGGTGGCAGGCAATTTCCCAAGCGGCGAAACGGGTAATCAAAACCGCCGGCTTACCACCCGAATCAATATTCGCCGTCACTTGCACCAGCCAGTGGTCGGTCACTGTGCCGGTGGATGAAAAT
>JBDKUB010000588.1:0-7265 GCA_039679915.1 Anaerolineaceae bacterium | reverse complement strand
TATACCATGTATTGGATTCACCCATTATAAGCGATGCTGAATTCGATCGGTTATTTGCCGAATTAAAACAAATCGAGGAAGCTCATCCTGAGTGGGTTACACCCGATTCGCCTACCCAAAGAATAGGCGCAGCCCCATTAGAAAAATTCAATAAAGTTCGACACCCTTCCCCTATTCTTAGCCTGGCTAATGCGTTCGATGAAGCAGGTGTACGGGCATGGTATGAACGCATTCTCAAGCTTGATGATAGGGTGAGAAAAGCTGAATATGTCGTCGAACCGAAAATCGATGGGCTGACGGTGGTGTTACATTATCAAAACGGCATATTCACATTAGGCGCTACCCGTGGTGATGGTTTTGAAGGCGAGGATGTCACTGCGAATTTAAAAACTGTCCGGGCTATCCCGTTGAAAATACCCATCGATCCAAAAGGAGAAAAAGCACCAGATTATTTGGTAGTACGTGGCGAAGTTTTCATGATGATCAAAGATTTTGTAGCATTGAATAAAAAATTACAAGAAGCAGGTGAGAAAACCTATCAAAATCCACGCAACACAGCCGCCGGCTCGGTGCGTCAGTTGGATCCGGCATTGACTGCAAAAAGGCCATTGACGATATTGACTTACGCTATTGTCGAATGTCAGGGCAAATCGTTCGAATCAGAGCTGCAAGTTTTAGATTTTCTAGCCAAGATGGGATTCCCGGTTGTCGAATATCGGTATTGCCGAAATTTAGATACAGCGCTTGAAGCCAGCCATTATTATTTAGAAGTACGCGATCGCATGCCTTATGAAGCGGATGGTTCTGTAATCAAAATCAATGATCTTGTATTAGCCCGGTCATTAGGGGTAGTAGGAAAGGATCCCCGAGGAGCTATCGCTTATAAATTCCCTGCTAGAGAAGTGGTGACGCGGTTAATCGATATTGGTGTAAATGTAGGCAGGACGGGTGTACTGACTCCTTATGCCATTTTAGAACCCGTAAATATTGGCGGCGTCATCGTAAAACAAGCTACATTGCATAATTTTGATTTTATAAAGGAAAAAGATATCCGGATTGGTGACAGGGTTGCTGTAAAGCGTTCTGGTGATGTGATTCCCTATGTTATAGGTCCAATTGTATCGGAGAGAACGGGGGAGGAGAAAATCTATACACCGCCTGAAGTATGCCCTGCGTGTAATCAACCGGTCGAGCATTTTAGCGGAGAAGTAGCTTGGTATTGTGTCAATTCGGCATGCCCTGCCCAATTGATTAGAAATATCGAGCATTTTGTTTCTCGAGAGGCAATGGATATTGTTGGGTTAGGGATAAAAATTATCGAGCAACTGGTGGAGCACGGTTTAGTTAAAGATGTTGCTGATTTATACACATTGAAATTGCCGCAATTGTTGAATTTAGAAGGCTTTGGACAGAAAAAGGCAGAAAATATTATTAATGCTATTCAAGCAAGCAAATCGCAACCCTTAGCACGCTTGATCAATGCCTTGGGAATCCGGGGGGTGGGAGAGGTGATGTCGAATGAATTGGTTAAGTATTATCCAGATTTAACAGCCTTATCGCGAGCCTCGATCGATGATTTGCAAAGGATCGAAGGTGTAGGTCCTAATATTGCTCAAGCGATAGTCGATTGGTTTGCCAATCCTAAAAACAAAGAAATATTAAATAAACTACAACGAAACGGTGTTTGGCCTATGGTTGAGCATCGTCAGGCTGAAAAAACAGGCTATTTACCTTTCGAGGGCAAAACTTTCGTTATCACAGGTGTACTTCCAACATTAACAAGGGAAGAAGCTAAAGCTTATATCGAATCATTTGGGGGTAAGGTTACCGATTCGGTTAGCAAAAAGACGGATTATTTAGTGCTTGGTGAAAACCCCGGATCTAAATTAACAAAGGCGCAAAATTTAGGTATAACGATTTTGGATGAAAATGGTTTGAAGAAATTGGCGGAAATTTGATTATTGACATCCAATTCAGCACAAACTAAACTTAGGAATTATTTTCTCGATAGGAGTTTATTATGGATTTTTCATTGAATCATGACGCAATTATGAAACGTATACAAGCGACAAACAACCACGTAAAAGAAGTAAAAAACGCTGATTTATATTTTTACAATCAGCCTGTTTCCGAATTGAGAGGTGGGGCACGGGTAGTGGTCGACGGGCGAGAAATGGGGATGTATGCTTCGTATAGTTATCTAGGATTAGTCGGCCACCCCAAAATAAATGCGGCAGCCAAAGATGCAATCGATCGATTCGGAAGCGGTACGCATGGTGTTAGAACGCTTGCCGGCAGTTTAACATTACACCGGGAACTCGAGGAACGGATAGCTTCATTTAAAAACGCTGAATCTGCGGTTACATTTTCCTCAGGATATGTTACCAATTTGACCGTCGTATCCACGCTGGTTGGTCGGAATGACTATGTCATTTCGGATAAGCTCAACCACGCCAGCATTGTCGATGGCTGTCTCATGTCGGGAGCAAAATTTTTGCGGTTCAATCATAATGATATGGAAGCGTTGGAACATCGCTTGCAACAGGTTCCTTGCGGATCTTGTAAATTAGTCATTACCGATGCAGTTTTCAGCATGGATGGCGATCTCATAAATTTTCCCAAAGTGGTCGAGCTGTGCCAGAAATATCAAGCCTGGCTCATGGTGGATGAAGCTCATTCGGTTGGCGTATTAGGGAAAAATGGGCGTGGTATAGAAGAATACTTTGGTATGGAAGGCACCATCGATATAAAAATGGGCACATTGAGTAAGACTATTCCCAGTATAGGAGGATACGTAGCCGGGAAAAAGGATTTAATCGAATTTCTCCGCCATACGAGCCGGGCTTATATTTTTTCCGCGGCTATACCGCCAGCGCAAGCTGCTGCAGCTAAAGTCGCATTCGACATCATATTGGAAGAACCCTGGCGGGTAGAAAAGTTAAAACAAAATACAGCCCAATTTATTGGCGGACTAAAAAAACGCGGATTCGATACGATGCAAACAGAAACAGCTATCGTTCCGGTATTATGTGGCACTGATGAATTAGCATTTGCTATGACCAGGGAAGCACAACGAAACGACATTTTTGTGCTTCCGGTAGTTTCACCAGCGGTACCGCCTGGATTATCTCGATTAAGAGCAACGGTAACTGCCGCCCATGAACCGGAAGATATCGAAAAGGCGATGGATATTATTGAAAAAAGTGGAAAGAAACTTGGTTTAATTCAATAATATAAATGATTTACTAATGGTTAATAAATATAAAAAAGCAATTATTAAAACTGGTCGAGAAAAATCGATTCTAAAAAAGCATCCTTGGGTATATTCTGGAGCCATACAAGAGGTAGAGGGGCATCCTGAAGGCGGTGAAATCGTTGACCTTGTGGATAGAAATGGGGAGTTTTTAGCACGAGGTGCGTATAGCCCTCAATCGAAGATAAGGGTAAGAATTTGGACCTGGAATCCTGAACAAGCGATCGATCATCATTTTATTCATGAAGTTTTAGAAACCTCCATAGTCAATCGAAAAAATCTACCCACACTTAGCTGCACCAATGCTTGTCGTTTGGTAAATGCGGAATCGGATCGATTTCCGGGATTAATTGTCGATCAATATGATAATATCCTGGTCATGCAATGTCTCAGTTATGGAGTAGAAGTTTGGCGGGACGTGATTGCGGATAGTCTTATCACCCTGACTAATTCAACGGGAATTTACGAACGTTCCGACGCTGATGTCAGGGTATTGGAAGGATTACAAAAAAGAAATGAAGTTATAAGAGGGGTAGTCCCAGATTCAGAGATAATAATCGAAGAAAATAGCTTGAAATATCTGGTCGATGTGAAGGCAGGTCAAAAGACAGGCTTTTTTCTGGATCAACGTCAAAACCGCCAAGTTATCAGACAATTGGTCAAAGATAAGGATGTATTGGATTGTTTTTGTTATACCGGTGGGTTTTCGATTTCTGCATTAGCCGGAGGTGCTCGTTCGGTAGTGGGCGTGGATGCTTCAAACGATGCCTTAGCCATTGCAAAGAAAAACGTGGATTTGAACCATTTCGATCAAAAACGGGTCGATTGGATTAAGGATGATGTTTTTGTATTTTTGAGGGGGATGCGGGATAGAAATCGCAAATTCGATTTGATCATATTGGATCCGCCAAAATTTGCCTCATCAGTCTCGCAGGTAGAAAAAGCAGCCAGGGGATATAAAGACATCAATTTATTAGCTATGAAATTGCTAAAACCAGGCGGTTACCTGATCACATTTTCATGTTCGGGCAGTGTAACACAAGATTTATTCAGAAAAATTGTGGCAGGTGCAGCGTCAGATGCCGGGGTGGATGCACAAATTATTGCACAATTGCATCAAGCGGAAGATCATCCTATATTATTAAGTTTTCCAGAGGGGGAGGATTTACAGGGATTGATTGTGAAAGTATAAAAAAATAGCTTATAAAAATAATACCGCATAAGCTATTTTTAGTGGAGATGGCGGGAATCGAACCCGCGTCCGAAAGATTCATCCTCCGAATATCTACGAGCGTAGTCGATTTTATGATCTCGTCTCGTAATCCTAAATCGACACAGTGATTACTCGACCAGCCGCTGAGACCCGAAGATCTCTCTTTCGTGCGCTTAGCGGTGTGACGCACGGCACTCTGACTTTGTTACGCCCGATCCAACCACCGGTCAGAGAGCGGGGTTGGCGGACGTGGTCCTTCTTGGAGGACCAGCTACACCTTCAATTGCTTATGCAGCAAGAGGAAGTGCAGCGTAGGAAGTGCGATTGGCACTTTTGTTGTGCGCTGATTTCTCGAGGTCGGCGCCTCTCGGCTCGCAATTCGGGGACAGCCTCTCCCGTCGAAGCCTGTCATCCCCAGGGAATTTATTATATCAAAATATTGTCGAAAATTAATAAAATGCGTATGTTATACTCGGTGAAACGACTTTCGGGGAATGGGGTTAAAATAAATGCAATCCCCTGAAGAAGGAGATTTTGTGCAAGAAATTAGCGATGAACAAGCCCTAATCGAAGCAGCCAGAGGTGATATCGAGGCTTTTGGTGTTTTATATGAGCGATATGTTGGGCGAATATATAACTATATTTATTACCGCACCGGCAGTCCTAATGATGCAGAAGATCTAACTGCGCGCGTATTTTTTAGAGCAATGAGGCATATTTATAATTACGCCGATCGTGGTTTGCCTTTTTCTGCTTGGTTATATAGAATCGCCCACAATCTTGTTGCCAACTGGCATCGCGACAACAGCCGCCGTAAAGAAATTCCGCTTGATGATGGATTGATTACCGAACATCATCATGATTATCCAGAGCAAGAGCTTCTGAAATTAGAGGAAAAAGAACGGTTATTCAAAGTATTAAGAACATTACCACCAGATAGACAGCAATTGATCATCTTGAAATTTGTCGAGCATCTATCGAATGCCGAAATTGGGCAAATTATGGGAAAATCCGAGGGCGCTGTGAAAAGCCTGTATCATAGAACGTTATCAGTGATTAGGGAGGATTTTGACCAATTTGTCTAACCCTAATGATATTGTTTTTATAAGGTAGGAAACTATGGAAAAATGGAAAAAGCGGGCTCCGCAAAAAATAAATGGACAAATTAAAGACTTAGAAAGTCTGCTTGGAGCTGTGATGGCACCGGTTACACCTCGAAGTGAATTTGTGCATCAATTGCAAAAGCGGCTCGAATCAAGATATGATCCAAAACCGTTGAATATTTTTCAACCCGAATTATTGTATTACATCGCAATTGGGTTAGTCGGTGTATTTAGTGGAATGCTTATTACCGTAATGGGAATAAAATGGTTGAAGAAATCTATGAAATTCAAATCGATTATACAAGAGAATGACAACATCAATGACCAAAACTCTGGTACTCAATTGACGGCTATATAACCCAATAAAATGATTTATTATTAGATATCATAAATACGGAAAATGTCAATTCACTTTGGAAATCCATATCATTTTCGGTCGGGGATTTCACGGGCGGCTTTTTCAAGTAATTCGTAACCCTTTTGTATCAATATATTTAAAGTATTGTCTTGTATTTGTTGATTTTCTTCGACATTGTCGATTGCGTCCATAAATCTCAGCAAAGCCCCTCTTATACCGCTCGCTCTATGAGCCCAAAAAGAATCAGCCGATAATCTTTCAAGTCGGGAAATTAATAATTGGATAGCCTCGATATTTTTATTGTTAGGCATTAAAACTTACCGTTATTTACTAAAATAAGGTAGTGCTTCCTCCCAAGAACGCCCCGGAACATATTTCAGTGATTCGGTCAATTGATCTCTTATGAAACCAAATATTGTGACCAGAGGTTGATCTTGTGGACAGACTTGTTCACACATACCACAACCGGAGCAAGAAATCAACCACTTCATCACATCTTCTTTGCGGTATTTGCCAGTGTTAGCTTTTTGAGGCAAATCTACCGAGCAGATTGGACAATTAAGGATACATTTTTGACAAGAACCACAGTCGGACAGGTGATCGATTAATTCGTCGATGTTAGCAGGCAGGACGTCAGATAAGCCGCGCATGATGCGGTCTCTTACCCTTCCGTTACGTTCAGTAATTTTTGCTAACATTTTTTCACGAATTTCGATAATTTCCTGGTTGGCTTCACTGAATGAGGTAAAATTTTCTTCCCGAAATATATTATCCATTGCTTGATCGGTGTTTACTAATAAGTATTTTCGAACCGGAATGCCAATGATTCCCAAGTTAATATTTGCACCTCTTGCATCGGGTGATGTGCATATTTGACAGGCTGGGCGAAACCGATAGGGCACCAAAATGCCTTGTTTGGCATGTTTCAAGGCTTCCCAGGACAATCCTTCGGCAGATCCTTTACGTGATGACCGCCATTGGAATTCTTCAATGGGATATGTACCCAAACAATCGACACAAATAGTAAGAAGTTTGTCTGTCGGAAAGGGTTTATGCTTTATCATCTCGATGTAGCTTCTTAATTGACAAGGGCGTAGGATTACGCCATGGGGCATATCTGGATTGTCGAGAACCATATTAGGGATAAATTTCGCGGTATTCGAAGTCATGATCGGTCTAAAAGGATTTATCCGTTCCAACTGATTGACATTTTCCAATATCAAGGGGAGCGCATTTGGAGATAAATTTCCATCTACAGGGACGATCATCCTTTCCAAATTGAAACCCTTCCATACAACCGCTAAAAATAATTTGACTGATTGAAGGGGATCTCCGTGT
>JBDKUB010000178.1:0-5236 GCA_039679915.1 Anaerolineaceae bacterium | reverse complement strand
GCTTGGGCGACATAGGTAATCCAATCTCCGTTGGGCGACCAGCAAGGATGTTCGTTTTCTTTATCGTCTGCGGTGAGCCAGGCAATTGCTTTGGTCGTGCAATCGATAATCCCAATTTGATAGCTTTCATTTAAATTCGACGAGAACGCCAAACGAGATCCATCTGGCGACCAGGTGACATCTTTAGCACAAATAGGTCCGTTCTCATTCGATATCGGATAGATATTCCCACTTTCGACCGATACGAGATAGGTAAAATAATCCTGTCCGCTGGCATAGGTGACCATTGCCACTTTGTCCGCCGCTGGCGACCACTTGACGTTTCTCACCGGAAAAGGCAGTTCTGCCAACCGATGAACCGATTTATCGGAAAGAAATAATCGGTATGCCTCGAATTTGCCAGAGGCATCAGAGATAAAAGCCAATTGTGAACCATCGGGAGACCAGCTAATTTCAGGCTGGATGGCATATTCGGTGTCGGGGGTTAGATTAAGGTGCTTGGCAGTTAAGATGTCATAAAGCCAAATATCGAAGTTCTCCCCCCCATCCAAATCGAGGCAATAAGCTAACTGGGTTCCGTCGGGCGAAAAGTAAGGGGCGAATTTACCACCCAGCCCTTCGCTGATGCAGTGAGGCGGGGAGGAAAGATCCAAGGGAAGGGTGTAGATTTCCCACTGCCCGCTGGCATTCCAAGAAAATGCCACTGTTTTTCCATCCGGTGAAATGTCGAACCCATACTCAGAGTCGATCCCGGGGATTTTTAACAATTTTTCCAGGTCGAGCATAGGTCAATCGATCCCGGGTAATTGCTCGATTCCAGATTCGCGCCCTAACCTGGTCACCATATCCAGCAATGCTTGAGTTTGGGAAGAGGGAACAGCAGGTTTTTGGTAGGAAGCTAATAATTCTTTCGCGCGGGTTTTTGCACGGGTAAAAGTATCTGTGCAGCCGCCGGCTTGCCAGGCACGAATGGAACCCCGGTCGATTACTGCCGAGGGCATTGCTTGCTCTTTCGCAAAAAGCTGCTTGGTTATCTTTTGTTTAAGGAAATCCCCTTTGAATTGAATCCCTTCGAACATATCGATGGTGAGGGTGTCGGTAAGGACATGCATACCATCCAATAAGCGGAACACCATTCGGATGGCTTCAGCGTCCACGACTAATTTTTCCGGGCTCATGCAAGCCAGGAAATCGAGCATTCCGGGACCGGAAATCATGTTGATGCCAGCCAAAGCACCCACCATGGCGGTGACGCCGCTTTCTAATCCGGCTTGGGCGTCCACGATCTTAGCGTCGCTAGCACCAAGATAAGTGTGGGTGGGAAAGCCCAATGATTTGCCTACCTGGGCATAGGCTGCATCGATCATCGCTGTTTCGATAGCGCCCATAGGTGTTGTACCCTGGCGCATGTCGAAAATAGCCGGCGCTCCACCCCACACGATGGGTGAACCCGCATTTGCCAGTTGATGAATGGTCATACCGCTGATGCATTCCGCGGCGTGTTGCACAACCGCGCCCAATAAGGTCACCGGTGCTGCTGCTCCAGCTAAAGGCATGGATACGATTTGTGCCGGAATGCCAGCACGTGCTAATTCGATCAAATTTTGTGAGCCAAAATTACTCCAAATTAGAGGTGGTGAAGGGCATACATCGAATATCGCTTGGGGTTTGTCCACTAATGCGCGGCGGTCTCCGGCAAAAATAGCCAACATATCGAACATGATTTGCAAAGTACGAATTGAAAAAGCACCGGTAATGATCGGTTTCGTAGAATAGGTCAACACTAGAAACAATCGGTATAAATCTCCGATCGATTTAGGGATTTCGTTGCAAACGATAGCTGTGGATTGGGCGGCATATTCAGAGAGCATTTCCGTTATTTTGATGACCCGTACCAAATCGGGCGCATAGGACGGACGATGTTCGAAAGTATCGGGATCCAGCACATGGACACCCGAGGATCCGGGGTCGAAATGGACAGCATCTCCGCCATAGCGCACGGCTTGCTCACCAAATCGATTGTAAAGGTTGAATTCATGGGGTACTGTTTCTAAAGCTTGCTTGGCTACGTTTTCTGGGATGTGCGCTATTTCATCTTCCTCATCGATTGTGGCTCCCGCTTCTGCTAATAATTGTCTTGCCTCTTGAGATTGAACTTTTACGCCTGGTTTCATTAGCAAAATATAAGCCTCATCCAGAATACGGTCGATTATGCCTCTTGAAAGGAGTTCGATTTTGGGTTGCATAGATTGTCGCCTTCTTCTAAATTTAGGATTTTGTAATTACTTGAAAAAAAAAGAAGTCACTTCGCCCCTGCACCTCACTCCCCGCCAGATTAAGAACGGGAACAGGGGAAAATGATATATTAATAATATCATAGTCTATCAAAGTACGTTCTTCTCATTGTTAATTTATTTTATATTAAAACCACTAACTTTGCACTTTAATAACATCGGTTAGCCAATTGATAATGCATTTAATCAAGAGTATCTTAAAAGGGTGAGAAAACCTTTAGGATCTTCTTGCGTTAATAATTACTGGTTTAATTGCTCAGATAGGCATATAATCATTTTTTGGTCATATATGTCTCAACCTAACCCGAACGAAAATCCCCATAGCCGCATCCGGGCAGATCTCACTTTACTTCTAGCCTCGTTGTTTTGGGGAATCGGTTTTTCTGCACAACGAGTTGGGGTGATCCATCTCGATCCCAATTTTTTTAACGGATTACGTTTTCTCCTGGCGGGAATAGTCCTTTCGCCATGGATGATATTTCGCCGGCAAAAAATATGCCCGCTTCATCCAAAAGCGATATGGGGCGCCTTATTAGCAGGGGTGGTCCTATTTGGTGCGTCATCCTTTCAATCCATGGGCGTGCGCTACACCACAGCCGCCAACGCCGGATTCATTACAGGCTTGTATGTAGTGCTCATCCCGGTGATTTTATCGATATTTCTACATCGGTCACCTGGTAAGAGTATCTGGCTGGCAGCAGGTACGGCGGTGGTTGGATTTTTTTTTCTCAGCACAGGGGGAAGTATGCGTTTCAATACCGGTGATGGTTTAGTATTAATTAGCGCCCTGTTTTGGAGCCTGCACGTTTTGGTCATCGGCTGGCTGGTGAAATTTGCAGATGTCGCTTTCTTGGGCACCATGCAGTTTCTTGTGTGCGGTTTGTTGAATTTGCTGGTCAGTCTTATGGCGCCCGAGCGGGGCAATCTCACCGATATCCTCAATATCTGGTATGCAATTGCCTATAATGGCGTGTTTTCCGTAGGTTTTGGATTTACGCTTCAAGCCATTGGACAAGAGGTTGCACCGCCAGCAGATGCAGCTATTCTCCTCTGCATGGAATCGGTGTTCAGTGCCGTTTTTGGATGGATATTGTTGGGTGAAAATCTTACATCCATCCAGATATTGGGATGTGTTTTAATGTTCATTGGTATGCTTTTAGCTCAACTAGATCCATTCAAAGTTAAATCTTCACAATAAATACTCTCTCGGTTTGTATTATTTCTCAAGGATGAGAGATAATTCATGATGTCGAAAATTTTTCTCCCTTCATCGAGAGACAAGGGATTGCCAAAGCAAAAATCAGCGTAAATGGATAAGCTCATCAGGTTTCTGAGTAATCTCATGACCAACAATAGTAAAACAATACAGGAGAGAAGAAAATGAATGAAGAATACCAATATGTAGTATTGGGTGCCGGACGGCAAGGCACGGCAGCAGCCTATGATATGGCGCGTTGGGGCAGCGCTAAATCGGTGAAATTGGCTGATCAAGATAGCAACGCAGCCCAACAAGCTGCCGATCGAGTCAATAAATTGATTGGCAAGAAGATTGCTGAACCATTTGCAGTTGATGTTCGCGACAAAGATGAAATTCAGAAACTGCTGAATGGGGCGACTGCCTGTCTATCGGCAGTACCTTATTACTTTAACTTAGAAATTTCTCGTCTTGCTATTCAAAAAGGCGTTCATTTTTGTGATCTGGGTGGCAATACCGATATCGCCCGTAAGCAGCATCAGTTCGATGAACTCGCCAGGCAAAAAGAGGTCAGCATCATCCCTAATTGCGGTCAAGTGCCAGGTATGGGAACCTCGCTGTGTGTTTATGCGATGGAATTATTGGACGAACCATTGGATGTGCTGATGTGGGATGGCGGTTTACCTCAGCACCCAAAACCGCCCTTCAATTACCTGCTGACCTTTCATATCGCTGGTCTAACCAATGAGTATGCTGAACCGGGGGTTTTCCTGCGCAATTGGAAAATCACCCAGGTCGAACCAATGACAGAATTGGAAACCGTGGAATTTCCTCCTCCAATCGGGAAGCTTGAGGCTTTCGTGGCGGGAGGCGGTACCGATACCATGCCGTGGACTTATGAAGGTAAAATCCGCACGCTTCAAAACCTTACTTTACGCTATCCGGGGCATTATCAACAATTGAAAGCCTATTACGATCTGGGATTGTGGGATTTGACACCCATAAAAATTGGCAGCATAGAAGTAGTTCCCCGAGATGTATTCCATGCTCTATTCGAACCCAAGGTGGTGTTACCCGATAAAAAAGATTTGGTGATTGTGCGCGTTAAGGCAGTTGGCAAAAAAGATGGAAAAGACGCCGAAGCATTGGTCGAAATGATCGATTATTACGACGAAGAAACCGGGTTTACAGCGATGGAACGCGGTACAGGTTGGAGCGCTGCAATCGTTGCCGAAATGATGGCACGTCGACAGACACCCCTCGGCGCGGGCGGTGTCGAGAAGATGGTCCCCGCTTTCCCCTATGTTCAGGAGCTTAATCGGCGCGGATTGAAGGTTAAAGAACAGGTTGAATTCAAATAATATATTCGTAGTAGGGGCTGTCCTAAAAGGAACTTGTCACCCCGGGCAAAGTGAGAGGCCTTTTCATAACAATGTTTAGATGTCTCGCCTCGCTCGACATGACATTTATGACTTTCTGGACAGTTCCTTCTTACACCAAAATCAATGGGAGGGTGTTGAAAAAGATTAAGCCATAATAATTAGCTTCGCCCTTACCCAATCCCCCAAAAATCAAGGAAAGATTTTTGGGGTGTGAGTTAATAAATTGCTTTTTTTAACACTTTCTCAATGGATTTCTTGCCCTATGGCGATTGATGTTCTATAATTGTAATTTGTATGAGTGATTATTGGTGAGGGCATCGTAAAAGATGAATATTCCTCGATCGGCGAGGAGGTGAACTGACTAT
>JBDKUB010000201.1:0-4450 GCA_039679915.1 Anaerolineaceae bacterium | reverse complement strand
GTCATTGCGAGGGGCGTTTTTTGCCCCGAAGCAAACTTTAAATCATAGAAAATGATTTGTTTTAGAAAGATTGCTTCATTCGCTTCGCTCTTTCGCAATGACAACTCGTAAATTGTCAGGTAGATAGTTTTTTAATAAGAATATTTATTATCCAAGATTGCCTTTAAATCTTGACAAACCTGAGATGTATCCACGAATTGAATTGCCTGCATTCCAGCCTGAAGTGCTCCTTTAACATTGGGGAGATAATCGTCGATAAAAACGCACTCGCCAATATCTAATTTCAACCGCTCTGCCGCATACTGGTATATTTGGTGACCTGGCTTGGATAGCCCAATTTCCGCGGAAATGATGACCTCATCGAAATAATCGAGGAAATGATCTAACGCGGATAAGGAATAAGCGCTTGGTGCAGGCGATACACCGGTTAATTCTGCGCGCAAATCATCGAAGGCATTGCTCAGCAATGCGGTGCGGTAATTTTGACGAAGCTTCTGGATGTATTTAATCAAATCCCAATTCAGGCGGTCGCCAGAAAAAAATTGCTGTCGAATAGTTGGAATTTCTTCTTCATGTGCGCCTAGAACCTGAGCTACAACTTTCCAATGCTGATAAGCGCTGATGTTGCCTAATTCCGCCATTTTTGCCGATGAACCTCTAAATACGAGCTCTTCAATGACTTCTATTGGTACATTATATTTTGCGGCTAAAGCCAAGCGTGGATTTCTATCTTCGGTGCGCATGATGACACCACCAAAGTCGAAGATAACACCTTTAATAGACATTCATAGTTCCTTTTCAGTAATATTTCTCTTATTTTACTCTTATCTGCAATGTCGTAAAAAAACTAAGAGGGGCTTCCACCAAACGGGAGCCCCTCTGTTACAAGATGATCCTATCACGCAGCTTTATATAAAAAGTGGTTTACGGTAGATACTAATCCGCTTAATCGGTTGGTAACCCAACCCTTGATACAGTCTCAAAGCGCCACTGACATTCTCGGTATCAACTCCGAGAGCAGCTTCCAGCATACCGCGTTCTTTCAATGCATAAAGAGAATCGACGATTAATGCTCGGGCGATGCCTTTCTTTCTCCAGGGACGGCGCACGCAAATATTCTCCGTCCAACCACGTTTATGTCGATATACCTCATTTGCACGTTTATCTATAAAATTGAGCACCATTCCTACAACCTGGTCCTCTTCCCAGGCAACCCGCCATAAGGTTGGATCAAAATTCGGATTCTCAAACCACTGTTCTACTGTTTCCTCAAGATCAAGACTATAACCCCAATGATCTTGAAAAGCTTCCCTGCTGGCGTCGTTGATCTTTTGGTAATGTTCAGGCAAAACCGGCCGAATATTCACACCCTCCGGTAATGCCAGATCGGGGATGTTTTCAAGATCGGAGCGCACCATGATGAACGAATGACGGACCGCATCATATCCTTCACTTTTGATCAAAGCCTCTTTACCAGTTTCAGTATCGGCACATTCCGATTCTAAAAAACGAGGCAATCCCGCAGGATGAGTTGCTGCAATTTCAGTCAACCGCCTTTCAGCTTGATGGAACATGGCTCTTCCGATGCCCTTGTGCCGCCAGGTAGGCAGTAAATACCCAAAGAGTTTATAAATTCGTGTTTCATCCAGTTCTTCATACCAGAACACCCGTTGATAACCGATCACTTCGCCATCGATTTCGGCAAAAAGCATATCCTGGTAAGGATCACTATTTACCAAATGCCTGTAATTTTTGATAATATCTTCCACTTCATCGACCCTCTCGATTTGATCGGCATCTTTGCTTCCCTGGATAACCGCGACCATTTTAGGGTAATCTGATTCTCCCTGAAATCCGCGGAAAGATAAACCGGATATTTGGGGTGCATCTGGAAGTGAAATTATGTTTGTATATGCAAAATGTTTGTTCATAGTGTTTATCTCCATGATATCTTCAATTCGTTAAGTGCAATTCTAAAAAGGAGCCTATCATTTTTCTACTCTAAATGTTTCTTAATCCAATTTCAAAACTTATTAAAGAAGGTCACCTAGTGTAAACAAAAATTTTACCCATCTGTTTGCTCTTGATGATTGCCATTAGCCGGTAATTTGAATTTTTTCCAGACCGGCAGGGTGATAAATAAAGCCACCCAAGCAGTAAGGTTGAAGGGAAATTGCGGATTGATCCTTTCCCATAATTGTGCACCGATCATTGGCGCTGGCAGGGATACAAACCCCAGGCTTGAATGGAACAATCCCATCGCAGTACCGCGCACATTTTCGGGTACGGCTTTACTGATCAGCGAGTTGTATGCCGGCGTCATCAATCCGACGCTAATTCCCAACAACGCCCAGGAGGCGTTAAAGCCCCAAAGGGTAGTTACATGGGTAAACAGTATCAAAGAGGCGAATTGCACTACAAATCCAATGATAATACCCAGTTTTTCACCTTTTTTATCTGCTAACAAACCTGCCGGGGTCGTCGTGATCATCATAAAGATACCAAAGACCGATTCCATCCAACCGATTTGTTGTACGCTCAAATTACCTATCTCTTTTAGGTACAAAGGAGTGAGTGTGAAGGACATCTCGTAAGCAATATCTCTGACACCGTCTGTCAGTAAGATCCAGGTGATCAACCCTCCGGCCACCACCAAGCTAAACATGGTACCTAAATTGGAGCGTAAACTGGTCATCGACAAGCGCTGTGGGTGGGCTTCCCTTCCCCTAGCAGCTAACCGTGCCATGATAACTCGGATGATCGTAGCAATCAGGTACAGGATGCCTGCCACCACCAGCATGGCTTTAAAACCATAGTTATCCACCATCCAGCCTCCTAGAGGCGGTCCGATTACATTGACAATCATGAATATCGTCTCAGTAATGCCATAGACCCGCGCCCGGTTTTCTTCCGTAGATTGTTCCGCTATGAATGCCGGATAACTCGGTGCGACCAATGAACGGGATATCGAGGAAATCCCTTCTCCTAATAAAACCCATTGCCAGGTAGGCGCCAGGATCAGACCAACATAAGAAAAGACGCCTGCCACACTCCCGATTGCAATGCTGCGAAGTCTCCCCAGAGTATCCGACATCCATCCACCTAATATCTGCAATGCAAGCGGAATAATTTTAACCAATGTAAAGAAAATACCCACTTGAGCCACACTGGCATTCAATGATGTCAGGTAAAGCGGTAATAATGGCCCATACATATTGCCAGATATGTTTGCCAGCACCATGGCGAACATAAAGACTACCATCATCTTATTCATTATGGGCGGGGAAGTAATCTGTTTTTGTTTATCCATTTTTGTTATGCCATTGTTCGATGATATTGAATCTGTTGCCATATTATCCACAGGGTTGTCTCAAAAGAAAGTTGTCACCCGAGCGAAACGAAGGATTTTTTTCATTGTTAGCTGAGGCGTTTTGCTACTCCTTCGCTGCGCTCAGGACATGGCTTCATATGCCATATATGACTTATTTGACATCCTTTTAACATGCTAACCATATCGATCTAAATTCACTCATCGGACTCTCCATCTGTTTCTACACATTTCATCGATTTTCGCAGTATGGACTATGTCGAACATTTCTTGCAACATGGATTGAGATGAATGATTGTCTTGTTTCCAAATAGTCCACCAGATTTTGTCAATCAAACTGCGTTTAGAGATATTAATTTCCGCGGTTGTTGTTTTTAATTCGTCGAGCCTGTCTAGCGTAATCATGATGTACTTCGCTTTCTAAACCGGGAAATTTTCCACTCAACCACATACCTGCCGGTATCGTGATAGTGTCAAGCGATTTTCCGGTTTTTTCCATTCGAGAAAAAGTCTTCTATTCCTGCTGCTTTCAGTTTCATTGACAGCATATCAACGGGCAGGAATCCCCCCAGGGGTTCATCCTCTATGCCATTACACAATTTGCTGCATCCAGTCTTGCAGCTTGAAAGGTAATCTAGTGCTTTGATCATTTTTGCCTCCTAAAAAATTTCAGCCACAGGTGATCCTATGGCTGAAAAAATCAGAGAAAAAAACAGCCACAGGTGGATGCCCTGTGGCTGAAGTCTACATAATATTTTTAGACGATAAAATCTGTCAGTCTACAGGCGCACTCCGATAATGAATAACGCACCGCTGTAAGCGTTACCCACTTTTTGTCTTATGCAAAACTCGTTAACCATGTAGACAACCAACCTTTCATTAAAGGAATATTAGAATGAAATGAGTTTATCACGGTAATAAAAGGTTTGTCAAGGGCGGTGTAAGCCATTGTCAACCCAACTTCAAAAGTGAACCGATTCTTTGAAACTTTTAAATCTTGCCACCATCACCAATCCTGAGTACAATAGGGTAAGATTATTGCGGGCGTCGCCAAGTGGTAAGGCATCAGCCTTCCAAGCTGACATTCGCGGGTCCGAATCCCGTCGCCCGCTCAAAATCAAT
>JBDKUB010000314.1:0-11424 GCA_039679915.1 Anaerolineaceae bacterium | reverse complement strand
TTACCTGGAAACCGCCGCAGCCTCTAGTATCGATTATCATCCCGACCAAAGACCATCTATCCTATATTCAGCGCACCATCGAATCCATTCAGCGCCTGACTGCTTATTCCCCTTATGAGCTGGTGATCGTAGATAACGAAAGCCGCTCAATTGAAACCATCCAATATTATGAGACTTTGAAGGAAGCTGATAATATACGGATTGTTCATTATCAGGGCGCATTTAATTTTTCGAAAGCGTTGAATCTTGGCGCAAGCCAGGCAAAAGGCGATATATTTTTATTCTTGAACAATGATATCCAGGTCATCGATGCTGATTGGCTCGCAGAATTAGTACGATGGACACTGCTTCCGGAAGTGGGCATCGTGGGCGCCAGGCTCTTGTACCCGGATGGTAGAATCCAACATGCCGGAATCGTGTTGGGAATGCAGGGACATGCCAGTCATGTGTTCTACCATATGCCTGAAAATGTGATGGGTATATTCGGCTCATCGAATTGGTATCGGAATTACTCGGCGGTAACCGGCGCCTGTTTGGCAATGCGCCGCGCTGTATACGATGAAATTGGTGGTTTTGATGAAAATTATCAATTGGTATTTAGTGATGTCGCCATCTGCCTGCAAGCGATCCAACATGGTTACCGGGTAGTATATAATCCCTTTGCGCGCCTGATTCATAACGAGGGGCGTACACGCTCGGGAAATATTCCCAAAGAGGATATCAAGACTGGGTATAGACTGTTACGAGGTGTTGTATCTGGTGGTGATCCTTTTTATAATCCAAGCCTTTCTCTCCTGGTCTGTTACCCTACTTTCCGACGTACGTACGAAGAAGATCCTCTTAATCGCTTGGATCGAATTCTGGGTGATTATTGAATTTTAATTCAAAATATCAACACCAAAGAAATGGGAAAGAAATATACATAAAAATATAATTCCATAAATAAAATAATATGGATGTTTTTTACCCTATCAAAGGGACTTAGCGGATTGCGTTAAACTTTCATATACCTGAATATCAATAATCGAACAAACAAATCACCATTTCGGAATTTGCGTAGAACTCACTTAGTTGATTGGAAAAAGCAAATGCCAATCACTAAAGTGAGTTTTATTTTTAAACGAATGATAAAATCGGGAATAATTAATAAAGCATTACGGTAACATCACTACAAAATACGTTACTGTTCAATCCGTCATTAAGCTCAACACAAACATAATATTCTCCTGGTGCCACGCCATTTGTGTCCCATTTGAATGTGAATTCTCCTGCTCCTTCGTTATATATAAAGCCGGTTGGGGATAAAATTAGCGGCAAAAATGCAGAAAACATTGTCTCTGGGTGCTGGGTATCTATTTCATCTGAGGCGATCATGGATACCGATGCGGAGTGTTGCTGTGGCACGGAGGGTGTAGTTGTGTAATAAAATGTCCAAGAATTAATGGAATCGAATGATTTATTTAAATTTAAGCTAATATAATATTTTTCACCAATTCTTATAGAGTTTTGTTGGGTTAGACGGATCCAGTCGATTTGTTGGTTTAACTCACGCCCAAGTTGGTTTTCATTTGGGTCAAAACGAAACGAAATGATGTTACCAGAATTATACCAATGGGTAATATCTGACAAACAGCTCCCTGCTTTTTCGACAATTTGACCGTTGAACGCGTCGAACAAATCGATTGTATAGATATTTTCGCCAACACCAAAGGGAATATCGCGGCTGACCATGTGGCATTCGAGGCCGGGTTTGGAACCGGCGACAGTCCAGATAAATCGAGCAATCATGCCATTAGGGATATCTTCCAAATCGCCGTCAGCGTTCATTTTGAAATTCAGATAGCGATATTGAGTGGAATTAACCTGTTTGAGCGAAGTCAAAAATATTTTTGGATCTGCATATCCACCACCAAGGCATGAACTGGGAAGATTCTCCTTCGAATTGGTTCGTATATTTAAAATTCCATCATTGAAAGAACTATCGGCACAGTTAATATTGTTGACCGAATCTGGAGTCTCCATATCCCAGGGAATACTGTACGTTTCAGAATAATCCGAACCCGACCAACCTGAGGGATTGATAAATGTAGCAATTGGGCTTTGGTTGATTTCCACTTGCCCAGATGCGAAAATACTGCTGCTACCCTCACTACGCACTTTGTATGTGTAAGAGCCTGCAGCAATCCCTTGCAAGTCGAATGTGTAAATTCCCGAAGATGTTTGCACAGGCTCGCTAATTCTGATTTCTCTATTACCTGTTTCTAGATATAAGGAGAGTTGCGTGTTAGTGGGTAAATTAGAAATTTGGAAATTGACAGGTTGACAATCAGTGAGGCGCACCCAATCTATGGAGAAGGAAGACGAGTGAACAGATGGATCAATACGCAATCCTTGCCAGGATGGGTAGTTGCTCCAACGTGTGTTGCCTCCATATCTATTGTTGGAATCAGCAAGGTTTATTGAATAAAGATTCCAGCCGTAATCTTTACTCACCGGTACGGGGGTTGTTCCCCAGATGGTTCCATTCAAATAATTGTCAGCAAACCAATACACTTCATAATAATCGAGTTTTGGCGATCTCACATCCATTGCCAGATAAAGGCATTTGTATTTAGAAGAATCAATTGGATAATTGGCACCAACTTTGCCAACTGGAATTGCCCCAAGATATCCAGGGAAGAGTAAAGTAAATTGTGGGTCATCAGTGGCACTGGTGGCTGAAAACACACTATTGATAACGGAAACATCTTTCAGGTAGATAGTTTGATTGGAATTATTTAAATATGTACCAATATCGGAGAATTCGTTCATATCCCACGGATCTCCGAGAACTTGCGTGGCAAAGTCGTTGCCTTCCTGATAAATCAACGAATTTGCTAAGGCTTGTTTTTCGGTTGAACTAAAATGGAGAAGACTCCCCACCATTAAAATTACCACCCAAAATGCGTCAATCCATTTTTTTACTATTCTTTCTTTCGATCGCTTCTTTATACCCATCTCTAAACCTTGCAGCCACATTCTTCCACGTAAAGGTTGTAATTGTTTTTTTGAAACCGTTATATCCCATAAATGATGAATAAATTGCGTTATCTAATAATACTTCAATTCCTTTTGCTAAACAATGACAGTTTTGAAAGGGCACTAAAAGTCCATCTTTTCCGGCATCGATAACCCAGGGGATTGCACCTCGCCAGGTTCCGATAACGGGGACTTTGGCTGACCAAGCTTCGAGATAGGAAATTCCAAATGATTCATACCCAGATGGATATGCAAAAATATCGATTGCATTGAATAAATATTTTTTTTCTTCCTCCTTGAAATTGAAATATAGTGCCAAATTTAATTTATATTGGTCGGGTAGACTGCTTATCAGTTCGTCTAATTGCTTCGCATAGAGCGCTTTTCCGCCTGCTATAAGCAATATCGTCCTAGGATGTTTTTGCCAGACGATCAGCATTGCTTTGATCAACGTATCGATCCCTTTGTGAGATCCAATCTGTCCGATGTATCCAACAATTTGGGCATCCAGAGGTAAATTCAAATACTCTCTTGCTTGCTGTTTTGAGATGCTGGAAAAATCTTCAGGATCAACGCCGCATCCCACGGTTCGAATTTTGTCGATATCGATACCTTTACCTGCTAAATAGTACTTCTCATAATCGGTGTTTGCCAAATATATGTCTGCTTGATGGATTGCTCTGTAAATATTTTTTCGATCAAATCCCCAAGTATCCTGGGGATGAATACCGCCATGCAGAGCCAAGGCTTTTCGATTATGCTTTGTTCCCTTGACAGCGTCATACATATGCATTAAAGGAAAAGAAGAAGCACCGACAACATCTGCGGGAAACTCGGCGATCTTTTTAGCCAGATTCGGAATGATAGGTCCCCCAAAATAGGTTCTCAGCCAGTCGTTGTATGGAAGATTCAGTTGGTAGAATATCTTCTGGATAGGGCGCAAACTTCGACTTACTCGGCTTCGGACAGGGAAACGATAAACTTTTACACCATTGATTTCAAAGATACCGGTATTCATTTTCGGTACCTTTGGATTCCAGAATCCCTCCCCGTTATAACAATTTGAGGTAAATACAGTTACTTCATCGCCGAATTGGTGCGTGAGCGTTTCCGAAATTTTTTGAATTAAATACTCTGTCCCTCCAATGGCAGGTGTATATCCCTGAACAATATGTAATATCTTCATTTGCTCGAATTAGCTTTTTGACAATAAAAATTTGATATGAATAATCGTTTGTTTGATCATGGCACGGAAACCCTTAGTTGCCCACAGGAACATGGCTTTTTTTAGCGGATTCTTAATCAATGCTTCGTCTGGTTCGGGTAATGGATCTTCTCGCATGGAGCGGTAAAAATCCTGACGGTCAGGTGCATTTTTCCCATGTAGAACATAATTTCTTAGCGGTTCGATGACTTTTTGCCAGTTCATTTCTTCTCGAAGGTTCTCGAATTGCTGCTTGAAATCATTTTTATCACGATTCAATAGATCGATGATGGCATTGGCTGTGGCATCAATATCGTTGGGCGGCACGATAATGCCAAGATTTTTTGACCTCACCCATTCGCTAGTGATGTCACCTTCAGTGATAACGACTGGTAATCCTGCCCAAAAATAATCCATAACCCGCGATCGAATCGAGTAACGCGTCTCGGCATGGATCGCATGTAATGTAATGCCAACATCCGATTCGAGAAGTATGGATTCTCTTTCTTCATAGTCAAGCCATTCGATAAAAAAGATGGATTGTTCTTTTTCCCCTATCTGTTCTGCTTCATTGATTACCTTTTCTACGATTTCATGTTGGGGAACTTTTGGATTAGGATGACGTGTTCCTAGAAAGACCAACCTTGCATTTGGATATGAAGCGATTACTTTTTGCCAAGCTTTGACTAAGGTGATAGGATCCAACCAATTCCAGATTCCGCCTCCCCATAATACGATTTTTTCGTCGCCTGAAAAAGCCGGATGAGCTCCTCGAAGGTATCCTCGGGATACAGGAGCGCGGCTTGGGAAACCGATACCGACAATGTCGATGAGATGGCGGAGTGAATCGTCTTCAGATAAATTTCGGGGGTTTATTCTACCATTAGCCGAAAGTACACCCAAATAAAGATCGCGCTGTCTTTCGTTACCGCAAATGAAGAAATCACCCATCTTTGCAAGACGGTTCACTACCTGAATAGCAACCCGATTATGCTTTTCTTGTTCCCCAATTGGGAGATTGGTATAGTAATAATAGTTTTCCAAGAAAAAAGGATCATATAAATCAACGATCAATTTTGTTCTTGTTTTTTCTAGAAAAGGAAATTTTAACGCCATATATCCGGATATGAGCGATTGTTGGTGATTATCCACCAATACCTGCAACGATTCCGGGTAATCTTCATCATACGACACAATCTTTACTGCAGTTTCATCCAGGTCGGATTTTCCTGGTACCGCTAGGGTGACATCGGCGCATTCACTGAGCGCGCGGGCGATTTCCAGGTACCGCATGCCGGTGCCAGCCATTTTAGAGGCGACAATATCGTTGCTAACAATCAATATATCAGGTTGAAAACTATTAGGATTAAATTCGGGCATGGTAATATTTGTTCTTCCGTTAACTATCAAAGGTAAATAATAGTTTTTTATAGAGTCCAAGGTCAATTTTGGCACACCATTGTGTTCAAATACCGGGGGTTCATCGAAAACCGATTCCAACAATGTAGCGGATTGAATCACACTTTTGGTTGCTAGTTGGAGGTGAAGTTGGTCTATCTGCTTTCTTGTTTTTCTGAAGCGGAGATGTCCTCGGATTATCGCCAGAGCATGATTTATCCGACCGTGTCCAAGATGAGCGAAAAAATTGTGCACATCTTCGTCGGAATAATTCGATAGTAGATCATCGCGTGTACCTTCGTCGAACAACTTTTGAGCGAAGCGCAATCTACCATAACAAGCATTCTCTAATTTCTTGGCGGTCAATTCTAATTTTTCCCCTGAAGGAACTTTGCCTCCAAAAGCATGGTAAATTATAGCATTGGGGGCAGCTTTAATATTAAATCCTAATAATCGTGCTCGATAGCACCACTCGCTATCTTCATAGTACATTGGGAAGCCCTCGTCGATTTCTCCTATTACATCCCAAGCAGCTCTAAGAATGAGCGCACCTGCAAAACAGGCTGAGGGGAGATATTCTACAACGTCAAATTGCCCGATATCCAAATTTCCAAAGCCGATATCTGCTCCCCATGAATATTTTCGGACGATATTGCCCATACCGTTGATGAATTGCGGTGCCCATAAGAATCTCAATTTTGTGGCGACTACAGCACACTGGGTATCTTGGTTTGCTGTTTCAACCAATATTGAAAGGGCGTTTTTCTCGAGTTTTGTATCCTGGTTCAATAGTAATAAATATTTACCATGAGATTTTGAGATTCCAAGGTTATTGGCAGCAGCGAAGGATATTGCTTTATCTACGCGGTTCAATTGAACAGCCGGGTGATTGTTTTTTATCCAATTTGCCATATCTAACGATGGCGAGGCGTTATCTACGATGATGATTTCCACAGGTGTATAGGTTTGACAATAAATTGATGGAAGAAGCTCTTTTAGCCAATGAATCCCGTCATATGCTACGATTATGACTGACAATAATCCGTCTTCCTTTGCGACCTGTTCGCTTTGAGTATTGCCCTCATTTGGCTCATTGTTCTGATCTCGCTTTAATAGATGCGCCTCTGAAAGACAAGCAAGAGTAGCTTGAACCAGGTTTTTTTGAAGGTTGTTAGAGTAATAGGCTATGACCTCATCGAGTAATTTTCCTTGAGCATATTCCCAGATATCGGCAATTATTGGATCGATGAAAACTTTTCCGTCGATTTCATTGACGAAGCATTTTTGTTTATCCACTTTAGTCAAGTGGACATTATCCATAGAGGAATATTTGACACTCATCGATCAGATTATTCCTTTTGGAATTTGAATACCCTGAGAATGGATTGGATAATTTTTGCAATTTTCCATGTTTGGCTGTTGAGAACATTATCCAAATGTTCTTTTAACCCAAGATTTTCGTTTTCTAAATCATGGTTTTCCTGTTTAAGGGAGGCAATAATGTTTTGAATATCCCAGATTGCTTTTTGAGTGTGGATGCTGATATGTTGGATAAGATCCAATGGGCTGTTATCATGGGTCATATCATCGACAATTTCTGTTTGAATCGAGCTGCCATTGATTGCTGTTTCCCATTCTCGAAAATGTTTTGACATGACATGTTGTCTGACAGTTATTTGTGCGTTTTCAGCAAACCGATGACGAATATTTGAATCAGATAGCAGAGACACGATTTTTTCATACCACTCATCCAGCCCCCCAGCCAGATAACCGTTTTCTCCATCGACTACATAATCAATATAGGGGTCAAGTCTTTTATATACACCTGGAATACCTAAAGCGCTGTATTCCAAAAATTTTATTCCGCTTTTTCCCTGGTCAAAAGGGGAATCAAGGAGAGGGGCAATAAAAACATCACAGGATTGATTTTGAAAATATTCAGCAAATTGCGGGTAATCTTGAAAATCGATAGCTAAATATTGGACTTTGGGTTGATCTAACAATTGTTGTGGTGGACGGCATCCCCAAATCTTTATACTAACGTTTTTGTTTTGCTCCAGAATTTTTAGCAAAACAGGAGTAACCCATTCCAAATCTTGATCATGTGTGTTTCCTCCCATATAACCAATGGTCAGGTTTTCGGAATTATCGATTTCTAGCGATTTAATTTTCCAAATATTTTCAGGCAGGTAATTGGGAAATAAAAACACATGTTTATTGAAATTGATCAGTTGCCGATAGAGGAACTTCGAGCTTATAATGACGCGGTCTGCAGCGATGATTGTGTTGAGAATTCCGTTTAAATAATAGCGGTAGGCTTCATACTGCTTGTTGGAATCGGGTGTATAAAAAATCCAATCATCAATCTCATAAATGAGAGGAATCCCTTTCTGTTTGGCTATTTGGATGATTTCATTGCACTGTACAAAACGGGGGAAATCTCGTTGAATAATAATGTAGTCTGCATCCTTCGCGATGTGTGTATCAATCCCGCCATCGGTCTTAGCCGGAATCAATTCCCAACCTAAATAATAAGCAGGTTCACGGATACGCAGATAAGAGATCGCGCTATCCCAGGGATCAGCAGAATAAATAACGATGCGTGTCATCAGATACACCAAATATTATATGGGTACAATTTTATCGTTTCTAAGTTGAAAATGCGAACGCCTTTTAAACGAAATGCTAAGGATTGCTTTGTTTTACTCAAATAGTGTTGGGATAATTATATCTCTCCAATCCAATAATAGAAGTTAATGCATCTCAACTTATACGTTAATAAAAAATGAAACCAAGACTTTTAATTTGCCTGATATTTGTGATTTATAATGTAAAGCATGAATCTCATTGACCGAGGGGCATTTCACCAGTGCTGATCATTAGTGGTGCAAAGGGTGATACCCGACGGTATCGCTGTTTTCACCTGTACGAACAATTACGCCTTGCGGATTTGGATTGCCAAGTCCACCTGATCACCGAATGGAATATCTTGAACAAGGTGAATTGGCAAGATATGGTTATTTTTCACCGCGTAATCGAAGATAGGCTTTCTGACCGTATATTCAGTGCTATCAGCCGGTTGGGGGGTGTGGCACTGATGGATGTGGATGATTTACTGTTCGATGAGACCGCCTACCAATGGATCAACAGCCCCGATTTTCGAGATCCTATTCGTACCTCACTGTATCAGGAGGAAATGGGCAGGTTTCGGAATGCCTTGCAGCGCTGCCAGGGTGTTTTGGCGTCCACCGATTTTTTAGCACAGCGAGTGAAGTCATTGAACATACCCGTATGGGTGCATCGCAATACTTTTAGTTTGGAAATGCTAGCTCTTTCTAAAAGTGCATTTGAAGGGAAGTCGAAATCGAAGGATACAGTGGTCATCGGTTATGGCAGCGGAACGCCTACTCATAACCGAGATTTTGCAATGGTCAAGCCCGCGCTGGTGAAAATACTCGAAAAATACCCTCAAACTGAACTTTACCTGGTCGGTGCTATCGAGGCTGGCAAAGATTGGGGTAAATTAGCGGACCGTATCAAACATTATCCGCTTGTGCATTGGCGGGAGCTGCCATCAATGCTGGCGAATTTTGACATCAACCTGGCGCCTCTAGTATCGGATAATCCTTTTGCTCAATCCAAAAGTGAAATTAAATACATGGAAGCCGGGTTGGTAAAAGTGCCTACGGTTGCCAGTCCGACCGATGCTTTCCGATATGCAATTCGACCAAACGAAAATGGTTTCCTAGCGGCTACAGAGGAAGAATGGGTTGCAGCCTTGAGTATGTTAATCGAACAGGAAAGCCTGCGCGAAGCTACTGGAGAAAAGGCTTATGAAGATGTAATCGAGCGTTACCACCCCGCTGTGCGCAGCATGGAGTTAATGAAGACCCTCGATAGAATCAATCAGGCATTCCCCGGTAAAGCTTATCGAAAAATCAATGCTGGTAAATCGTCTTCAGTGATTGCCTTCAATTTACAGGGAAAGGATATGAATGACTTTAGCGTTTCACGTCAATTGGAATCTCTACCAACCCTGGTACAACGGGGTATCTACTCGATACACTATCGCAGCATTGGCACCCTTCTGAGACAAATATGGATTCAGATTCGGCGGTGGGCTGAACCGCTTTTTCCTTTTACGTGAAGAAGCGTTTGATATTGTAATCATCATGAATGATGTTCAACTATCGATCTGTATTGTCACGTATCGAGCCAAGGATTATCTGCGTCGTTGTCTTCTATCCATAGCCCAGAACCCGCCCGACGGAATTTTCGAATGTATCGTGGTCGATAACCACTCGGACGATGGCACCCAGGAAATGCTGGAAGCAGAATTTCCTCAGGTGAGGGTTATTAGCAATCCACGCAACCTGGGTTACACAGTTCCAATGAACCAGGCGATGAGAGAGGCTAAAGGCAAGTATTTACTTCAGCTTAATCCGGATACATTGATCCATCCCAAGGCTTTGTCTCTTCTGGTCGAATTTATGGAAAGGAATCCCGAAATCGGTATTTGTGGTCCAAAGATATTGAATGATGATGGCAGTATGCAGAAACCTTGCCGACGGGGAGAATCCAGACCCTTGGCGGTTATCGGTTATTTCACCGGATTGGGGAAATTATTTCCCCGCAATAAACCGCTAAACGAATACTTGATGAGTTACATGGATGAAAATGAAACCCATGCCGTGGCTGGTGTCGCCGGGTCGTGCATGTTGATCCGAAAAGAGGTTATCGATCAAATCGGCTATCTGGATGAACAATTTTTTGCCTATCAAGAAGATGCCGATTTTTGCTTTCGGGCACGGAAAGCCGGGTGGAAAATTTTTTATTATCCGCCGGCGCAGGTTACTCATTTTGGCGGATTGGGAGGCTCGCGGGTACATCCGTATCGCTCCATTTATGAATGGCATAAATCCTATTTTTTGTATTACCGTAAGAACTTGGCGGGTGATTATTGTTTTTTATTTAACGGGGTATACTATGTTGCCATGCTGATTAAATTATTAATCGCATTAATGGTCAATGTATTCAAGAAAGAGAAAACTGCGGGAAGGCAAAAACCTCAAAAACCAATTCGCGATTTACCGTGAGACGAGCGTTATGCAAAATCAATGGAATTTTCGAGATGAAATACTCAGGGCAGCTCATCGTTGGCCTATTATATTGCTTTTCTTTTTAGCCGGCTGCCTAATCGGATTCGGAATATCCTGTATCCTGCCTCATTATTATCGGGCTGAGGCAAATATCCATGTTTCATACAATGCCGATTCTATCTTCCGCAACCCGGATGACTATAAAAATTGGTACATGGAGCAATTGAATGTCATCGTCCAATCCGACGAAATCATAAAAAAGACCCTCGAGCACCTGAAAGCCGAAGATCCATATTGGCAGAATGTATCATCCGACGAATTGGCTAAGCGGATGCATGTTTATTGGCGCAATGTCGGTAATTGGCGCCTGGTAGCCGAACAAAGACAACCTGCTAGAGCGGAAGCTTTGGTTCAAGCGTGGAAAACTGTGACTCTTGAAGAGGTCTCGTTGGCGCTCAAGAATGCTCTCATTGCCCAGCAAATCAATGACCGTTTCATAGCTTCCTCGCGGGCTAAGGTTGAGACCGCTTTAAACCTAACCAAACTCACCCAAGTAAAAAATGCTCTTAGTGCCTGGCGCAGTACGACCCAGCAAAATGATCCAAGCCAGCCTATCGATGCGCTCGAACATTGGCGAGTGCTTTCATTGGTCACGCAAGTGGCGGATTTGGATTCGTGTGAGACGGGCAGCGGACTCATGGAACA
>JBDKUB010000251.1:0-13594 GCA_039679915.1 Anaerolineaceae bacterium | reverse complement strand
CGCTCTCCTTGTTTGAGGGCAATTTTAGCATTATGAATAGCTTGAGAGTAATTAGTCTCAGTTGCCGTCATGGACCGTTGGGTGGTGGGGTTTGAGTAGGGCTTTTTAGGGTTGCATCTTCATTGTTAATATAACAAAGGACTCCTTCAGCTATTCCTTTGGCAATCAAATCGGTATGCTGAGTGAGCAATTGGCGGTCTAAATTGAGGAATCCCACTTCGATAATTACAGCAGGTGTTTCGTTGTCTATCTCATCGAAAGCATGATAACTGGTCATGTCATTGGTTATACTGTTGTGAAGGGATAGACCGGTGGTCTCAGAATATCGATTTCGCAGGCAGGTAGTGAGGCGATTAGCTCTTTCGGGGTGCGGATTATTGAGAGCAGAAGCAACCTTAAAGCCTGTTGCTTGGTCATTGATATAATCACACGAATCAGCATGGATCGAAATGAGTGCTAAACCTTTATATCCTGATAATCGATCATCAAATTCTTTCAATATATCGACCTGGATATTCTTTTCTCTTAAATATTGTTGAACGAGCGAAGCCACTTTTTGGTTGATACTTAATTCAGTCAAGCCATCCGGACAAATGGCGCCGGAATCATTTCCAGAATGTCCTGCAACAATCCCAATGCGATTGACATTCCCATCTGAAGAAGATGAACCAGGAGTTGTTTTTGTCTGATCATCTAATGTAACCACTTCGTACCGCGTACCAAGGCTACCTGAGATCAAACCTGGTCCAGTCCAGGCGGTAAACATGGTTGCCAAGACTACAGCTACCAATACAACGGTGGGAATAATTCGTATCGTGGCCCCAAAACTGCTTCTGGGTGCTGAGACGGGAGGTAAAGATTCTTCTGGATTAGTGTTGGTCATGAGAAAATCCTACCGTAATTAAAGCAATTTAGCAAGGTTAAGTCCAATATCATGTGGTACAAGAATCATGCCTTCTAAACAAAAAGCTCAGGGTATAAAAAACCATGAGCTATTTGTTTCTGTTGAGCATCTCTCGATTCAATATAATTTCCAATCTGCACCCGCGCCTTCTTCCATCATCGAAAAATCCCACGGTTCCACTCCCATATCGATTTTTGCAGGCAAACCTAATGCAGCCTCTGCTTTTTGACGTGTAATTTCTAACATTGCAGGACCATAAGGGCAAAAAGGGGTAGTTAAAATCATATTGATTTCGACCACTCCGTCTTGGATTGATACATCTCTAATTAAACCTAATTCAATAATGTTCAAGCCAAGTTCGGGGTCGGTAATTTCTCGAAATGCAGCTCGAAGTGCTTCAGTTTCGACAGGGTGAGTTTGTTCGATTTTCCAAGTAACTTTTGATTCTTTTTCGTTAGTCATGATTACTTCTCTTCGTCTTCAAGTGATGAAATAATATAGCTGCAATCTGCATCCCCATTTAATAGGCATTTGATTTTCTCGGCAGGTACTGATAACATCGTTGAAATCAAAGTTTGGTCAAGGGCGCAGACTTCCGGATGGTTTTGCCCAATATGATAATATGGGCAGTTTATCCCCCGGATGATGTAATTATCGCCTTGTTTTTCCCAATCCACTGTAAAGCCTTCCTTATTTAAAAGGGAAGCAACTAGCTTTATCTTGTCTTCGATGTTCATGTCTTTCATTTCAATTTCGTAATTCGCTGCCATGTCTTTTGCGATTTGTGAAAATAAATTATTTAACATTTCTTTTGGCATGGTTTCTTTCAATTGTTCCAAAAGACGTAGTGTAAAACGAAGGTAATGGGTGGGAAATTTTTCTCTGCCTAATTCGGTTAAATAATAAAACCGTTTTGGTCTTCCAACACCATGGTGGACTTCTTCTGATGTAACTAATCCATCCGCTTCGAGGCGAGATATATGATGTCGTACTGAAATGGGATTGATTTCTACAGCCTGAGCTAATTCATTAATGGTGCATCGTTGATGAGATAACAACGTTTGAAGGACGCGCTCGCGGGTTGTTTTGGTTCGTTCATCAATTAATTTATTATTATCCATAATTTACACCATAACTGAAATGAGTATAGCATTCGAGGTTAATTTTGTCAATATTTAAGAAAATTATAGTAAATATTATTGACTATGAAGAGCTTAAATGCTATAATATGTATAATTTATATGAATATTATACAAAATAAGGAGTTTAATTCTATGTCGGAATTGGTTATAGAGAACTTGCACGCCAGTATTAATGGTCAGGAAATATTGAAAGGCGTCAATTTGACTGTTAGGCAGGGAGAAGTACATGCTCTAATGGGCCCTAATGGTACAGGTAAATCGACATTAGCATATACATTAATGGGTCATCCGGCCTATGAAGTAACTGAAGGTAGAGTACTATTTAAAGGTGTAAATATACTCGAATTAGGAGCAGATGAGCGGTCTCATCTCGGCTTATTTTTAGCGTTTCAATACCCGGTTGCGATTCCTGGTGTTTCAGTAGCCAATTTCCTTAGAACTGCTATCAATGCGCAAAGAAAAGCCAGAAACCCGGATGATAAGGGAATATCGATTCCCGAATACCGAAAACTGCTCAAGGAAAAAATGGATCTCCTTCAGATGGACCATTCCTTTGCCAGCAGGTATTTGAACGATGGGTTTTCTGGTGGCGAAAAGAAACGGGCAGAAGTGCTGCAGATGGCAGCCTTAAACCCGGAAATTGCGATAATGGATGAGACAGATTCGGGGCTCGATATCGATGCTTTGCGGATTGTTTCGGAGGGCGTCAATACGCTCCGAGGACCTAACCTGGGTATCCTAGTCATCACCCACTATCAACGCATCTTGAATTACATAATACCTGAGTTTGTGCATATCATGATGGACGGGAGGATTATCGAATCGGGGGGTCCTGAACTGGCATTACGTTTGGAAGAACATGGTTATAACTGGTTGCGTGATAAGGCTGAAACTGCCATTATTTAATATTGGTAATTAATACAGGTTCATGAATGAAACACGGAGGTCAATAATGGCAACGAATACCACGATTCTTGAGGGAATCGGAGATTATAAATACGGATTTCGAGATCCTGAAACTTTCGTCTATAAATCTCAAAAAGGGTTGAATAAAGAGGTCGTCGAGCAAATATCGTACATGAAGGGTGAACCTCAATGGATGTTGGACTTCCGATTGAGAGCATTGGATCATTTCTTGAAACGGCCCATGCCTACCTGGGGAGCTGACCTTTCAAAGCTTGATTTAGATGACTTGTATTATTATGTCAAACCCACAGAAAAAGAAGGAAAATCTTGGGATGACGTACCGGCAACCATAAAAAATACTTTCGACCGACTTGGAATCCCTGAAGCGGAACAAAAATTTTTAGCCGGCGTGGGAGCACAGTACGAGTCGGAAATGGTCTATCATAAAATCCATGAAAATTTAGAGAAGCAAGGTGTAATTTTTCTAAGCATTGAAGAAGGTTTACGGCAGCATCCGGATTTATTCAAGGAATATTTTTCGACGGTAGTTCCCATCGAAGATAATAAATTTGCAGCTTTGAATAGTGCAGTTTGGTCGGGTGGATCTTTCATTTATATTCCCAAGGACACAAAGGTGGATTTGCCCTTGCAAGCATATTTTCGCTTGAATGTAGCTAACATCGGTCAGTTCGAACGCACCCTGATCATCGCTGATGAAGGGGCTCAAGTTCACTATGTTGAAGGATGTACAGCGCCCATTTACTCCACCGATTCTTTTCACAGCGGCGTCATTGAGATTGTGGTTAAAAAACATGCTCGGGTTCGTTATACAACAATCCAAAACTGGTCGACGAATGTATATAATTTAGTGACACAAAGAGCATTAGTCAATGAGGGGGGTACGATGGAATGGGTGGATGCTAACTTGGGTTCAAAGGTAACCATGAAATATCCTGCTTGCTATCTAGTGGGACCTAAAGCGCATGGCGAAATATTATCCATGGCTTTCGCTGGTCCGGGTCAGCAGCAAGATGCCGGTGGCAAAGTAATCCATGTTGCACCACACACTTCAAGCAAGATAACATCCAAATCGATTAGTAAGGGTGGTGGAAGATCATCATATCGTGGGTTGTTGAAAGTCTATAAAGGCGCAACAGATGTGCGCTCGAATGTCGTTTGCGATGCTTTGTTGCTCGATCCGCAATCTAGATCCGATACATATCCCTATATCGAAATCGATGAGGAAGATGTAAGCATAGGCCATGAAGCCACAGTATCTAAAGTGGGTGAAGAACAGTTATTTTATTTGATGAGCAGAGGATTATCTAACGAAGAAGCAATGACTATGGTCGTATCGGGTTTTATCGAACCTCTCGTGAAAGAATTGCCGATGGAATATGCTATAGAAATGAACCGATTAATACAATTGCAAATGGAAGGCTCGATTGGGTAAACATGAACGAGAAAATTATTGTTACAAAATCCAGGCGACAGACCAAAGAGTTGAAAAAATCTTTTCGATTTACCTATGATATGATCCCAGGTATCTCAGAAAATGGCAGGATGCCGGCATTCTTAAAAGATTTTAGATTACGGGGATGGAAAGCCTATCAAGAAATTCCGTTGCCGACGACATCCGATGAAGCCTGGCGGCGAACCGATTTACGTGATTTGGACACAGGTGTATTTCGTATTCCTGCTGCTGGCGAGCATTTGGAATTCCCTTTGGTCCCCGATGAGCTTTCCCATACGGTAGCCGATCAATCCTATGGTGGTCAAATAATATTGCAACCTAGCGGAGAAGCCTCGATAAAATTAGCGCCCCCCGTGAAAAAACAAGGGGTTGTATTTACCACAATCAAAAATGCTGAAAGGATATGCCCTGATATCCTGGCAAACGTTATGGGACAAATTGTTAAACCAGAAGAAAGCAAGTTCGCCGGTATGGCTGCTTCATTTGCGGAAAATGGCATTCTGGTCTATATTCCCCCAGGAATCAAAGTCGAAAAACCTTTACAAAGTATTTTGTGGGGTCCTGGTGTAGGATTGGCATATTTTTCACATATTATTGTCTGGGTCAATGAAGGCGCTTCATTGACTTACGTCCACGAATCCTCTTCACCTACAGAAAAAAAAGGTCAAACGATGCATTCAGGATTAGTAGAGATATTAGTCAGTCAGAATGCCAGTTTGAAATTTATTGAATTGCAATCTTGGGGAGAGCATGTTTGGAATTTTAGTCATGAGCGTGCCCAGGTTCACCGCTATGGAAACATTGAATGGATATTTGGCGCCATGGGAAGTCATGTAACCAAAAATTTTACTGACCTTGACTTAATTGGAGAAGGGGCTACTGGTAAAGTGACAGGGTTTTATTTTGCGGATGGTGTTCAACATTTCGACCACGATACACAGCAAAATCATCTCGCTCCACAAACCACCAGCGATTTATTGTATAAGGGTGCACTTAAAGACAAAAGCTATTCTGTTTGGCAGGGAATGATCTACGTTTCACCTCATGCGCAAAAAACAGATGGGTATCAGGCTAACAGGAACTTGACATTGAGTCCGTTTGCACGGGCTGATTCGATCCCGGGGCTTGAAATATTAGCCAACGATGTGCGCTGTACCCATGGCGTGACTGTTGGAAAGGTCGATGCTGAGCAAATGTTCTATTTACAAAGCCGGGGTATCTCTAAAAAAGATGGCGAAAGATTGATCATCGAAGGATTTTTCGATCCGATTATGCAGCGTATTCCATTCGAAAGCATGCGGTCTCGTTTCCAAAATGCAATTTACAGGAAATTGGAATAATGAATGTAGATTATTTTGAGTATTTCAAAGAAATGAATAAAATATTAAAGGATTATTTTGAATAGGTTTTATGAGAGGAGTCATTTTTGAAATTATTATCAATTCATAATGTGGAGGCGGAAATTGGCAGAGATACATTTCACTTCAGCTCCAGATAAAGAGGAAGCCTATGAGGTGGGGAGCCATGTGGAAGTCTTTTGCGATCATGACAAAGATGGAAACAGAATTCGAGATTGGCTTATTGGTACTGTAGTTCAGGTAGATCCTAAGATGATCGCCATTCAATTTCAACAAAATGTATACCTTACGGATGGATGGATGGTTCCGGATCGCGTTTTATGGTGTCCCAAAGATTCAGCAAATATTCGTATAGCACGGAAACGAAAACGACCTACAATTCGTAGTAAATAGCTGTAATAACCCCAAATATCTCACAGTGAAAAATACTCCATGAAAAATAATACATTCAACATTGAGCGGATAAGAGCCGATTTCCCAATATTAGCGAGAGAGATTCGCCCGGGAGTGAAACTGGTTTATTTAGATTCTGCAGCTACAAGTCAAAAACCCGAGAAAGTTATCCTGGAAATGGATGATTTTTATCGAAATTCCAATGCAAATATTCACCGTGGAATCCATGTTTTGGCAGAAGAATCAACCAGGTTATATGAAGAAGCCAGACAAAAAATAGCGAAATTTGTAGGCGTACCCAACCCTAAGCAAATCATATTTACTCGAAATACCACTGAATCGATCAACCTGATAGCCTATTCATGGGGAAATGCCAACTTAAAGAATGACGACTTGGTTGTATTGACGGAAATGGAGCATCACTCTAATTTGGTTCCCTGGCAAATGTTATCAGAACAAACAGGCATCAGGTTGGAATTTGTCTCAGTTACCCCGGATGGCCTTCTTGACCTTGAGAGTTATCGTCAATTATTAGCGCAGAATCCAAAATTGGTTGGATTTACTTATATGTCCAATGTACTGGGCACGATAAATCCAGCCAAAGAAATGGTGGAAATGGCGCACGCAAACGGTGCAATCGTCTTGATCGATGGAGCGCAATCGACACCTCATTTTCCGGTCAATATTATCGATCTAGATGCCGATTTTTACGCATTTTCGGGGCATAAAATGTGTGGGCCGACTGGGATTGGTGTGCTTTATGGGAAGAAAGAGATATTAGAGAAAATGCCCCCATTTTTAGGCGGCGGCGATATGATCAAAAAAGTTCATTTGCGATCATTTTCCACAAATGAATTACCTTATAAATTCGAGGCAGGCACACCGGCGATTGCAGAAGCGGTTGGGTTGGGCGCAGCGGTAGATTATCTCTCAGAAGTTGGAATGGAAGCCATCGCTTTTCATGAACAGGAAATCATAGAATACGCCCTCGAAAGATTGGAAGAAATTCCCGGCGTTCAGGTGATCGGACCACCAGCAAAGTTTAAAGGTGGCGTGGCTGCCTTTACAATCGATGATATTCATCCGCATGATATAGCACAAATATTGGATCATTATGGCATTGCTGTTCGCGCCGGGCACCATTGTGCTATGCCATTACATGAGAAATTCGATCTGTCGGCAACTACCCGAGCAAGTTTTTACTTATACAATGATTTTAGCGAAGTCGATCGTTTGGCAGATGGAATTTATCAGGTTATAAAGGCTTTTAATAGTTAATTATTCTATCTTTGTATTTTCACAAAAAGGAGACCCCAAAGGTTTCTATTGCGAATCATCTTTAATTTTAGCAAAGATACCGCGTAAAAAAGCAACTTGGAAGGGTTAGTAAACCTTTAGGGTCTAATGTATGGACATGCCAGACAAGTTCTCCAATATGATCACAGAATTCGCTTGCTCGAATGGCTTGAGCTCCAAGTTAAATAAAGTGCAAAGTTAGTAATAGTCAATTATTATTTACTCAGATATTTTTACATAATAAAGAAGGAATTATGGATGATCTTTATCGTGAAGTCATTATAGACCGCTATAAAAATCCTCAATACCGAGGGCAATTAGATCCACATGATTTTAGTTTCGAGGATGAAAATCCTCTCTGTGGAGATCAACTAAGAATCGATGTCGTGGTAGATGAAAATAACCGAGTTAAACAGGCATTATTTTCCGGGCATGGGTGTGCCATATCCCAAGCTTCGGCAGATTTGCTTATGGAAAAAATCCAAGGAAAAACACTGGAAGAAGTAAAGCAATTAAACAAGCAGGATATCCTAGATTTACTTGGGATAGAGTTAAGCCCGGTAAGGTTGAAATGCGCTTTGCTTTCATTGAAGGTGCTGAAAGCGGGAGTTTATGGATTGGGTGAAGCGACGGATGAATTGGTCGAGGAGTAAATCAAGTCATGGGAGAGAATTTTAAGAAAGATAATAAAGTATATAAATATTACTCGATTACCCATCAAGATGAAATAAGCAGTGGAGAACGGCTGTTTGTTGAAATCGACGGACAGGCGATTGTCATCGTAAATATCGATGGTGAAATTTATGCCATTGCTGATCGATGTTCACATGATGATGGGCCCCTGGGAGATGGTGAAATTGTTAATCACATCATAAAATGCCCAAGGCATGGGGCGACATTCGATATCAAAACAGGAAAGGTGCTTAGTCTGCCGGCCATCGTCGACATTCCTGTTTATCCGGTGAAAATCGATAAAGGGGAGATACTTGTCGGAATTCCCGATGAGGTATGAATTTACGGTTTATTCACTTTCCCCCAGGCATAGAAAGTCGGTACAAATAATATTCTGGTTTGGTCTTGCCAGGCTCGCTGATCGATTTGTTGTAAATAGATATATCGATCTAAGCTCATCGATTCGGAAGATTTATCTAATGAGTTAAAATCGGACAACAATACTTGCGACTCGATGGCGATATCTGATGGATTACTGACCGACCAATGAGCGCCTAATATCCCACAAACGACTTCTGTCATCCCGGCTTGGATAAATAAAGATTTTAGAATTCTCCCTATATAGATATTCGCACCCTGTTGGATGAGAGAGTTACTTTGAATTTTTGCCAAATTTTCTAATTCATTCGGATAATCGATCCTGCCGCCGTAATCAGGTTCGGCAAAAGCGATTATCCAACCACCTGGCTTCGTAATCCGCACCATTTCTTGAATAACCAAGGCCGGGTTTTCTAACCATAACAATAAATAATGACAAAAACTTAGATCGAATGTCGATGTGGAAAAAGGGGTGATAAAGGCATCACCCTGAACAAGCTTAAATGAAGAATTACTAGTCGATGCAAAAGATAGCGGATCAAGGTCGATATCCAACCCTATCAAACATCGTTTATGAAAGGGGATAATTTCTTCGAGGACTGCCCCGGTACCACAACCGAGTTCGATTACATATTGTGAATTGATGAACCAGGGATATGAAAATATTTTCTGTCGCAGGTCTTTGGTCCAGCGAGCTTGTTGTATATAACGCTGATGCCAATCAGCGGTAGAAAGGGACATTTCTTTCCAATCAAGGAATGGATGACCAGATTTTTTCCCAAGGATCGCTAAGGAAATTACCCAGCACCTGCGGTAATCCTTGGGAGGCTAATACATCGCCATCAGGCTCTACGTACAGCCATGCCCGCCCGGCGCCTTGAGGTTTTTCATCGTTTTCCAATTCCATGGCTATGGGATTCATGGATGAGTAAGGTACAGGAATATCCCAAACCAGGTCGAGCTGGAGCTGAGCAGCCCTTTCCCTTGCCTCGGCAAGGATTTCCGGGGGAGTATCCGGTGTTGCACTTAATGATATGGCAGGGACGTGCATATCGCGGAATTGATTTAAAGATTGGATAATATCTTTACTATTGGGGGAAATGGTCAGATGAACCGCAACAAATACATCTTCATTCAAAACGTTATTGAGCGCTTCCCAACTGGCTTGATTTTCTGGATGCAATACGAATAGGATATGGTCTAAACCCGTCTGTAACAGGGAATTGAGATATTGTATATCGCAAAAGCGAATGCCATCAGTGCATAAACCACTTACCTGACCATTCTCTTCTGCATGAGCAATCAAATCCACTAAATCGTTGCGCAATGTAGGTTCGCCACCTGTGAAGATAATGTGGGGGATACCGGCTTGCCAGGCTTTATCCAGCACTTGCTTCCATTCATCCGTGGTTAGCTCTCGCGAAACGCGTTTCGTCGGCGCCAGATTTGGATCGGCATACGATGGTAACTGGTAAGTAATGGCGCAATCGAGCCGAAAAGGTCCCGTTGTGACTTTCGAGTAGGGAGTATCGCGCTCGAACCCTAAGAATGTTTCGGGATCTAAATCGGGTGTATTAATCAAATCATTAATGCGATCGGTGAAATCCTGATAGTCGGATAATGCTTGATTTGGGTCGATGCGGTAGCGAGAAGATATGGTACGAGCGGTTTCTTGGGGGCTTGTATTTTTAATCAAATGGTATGCGTATTCGGTAGCGGTCTGGTTAAGATGCAGAACTGTCGAGGCATTCACTATCAGAATGCCATTTCCATCGGGTTCGATACGCAGATGCAGCCGATAATTACGGGGATCTTCTTGCGGTGATTGGTAATGATACATGCCGGCGGGTAGTTTTTCCACCGGTTTGAACAAATTTTTTAGAGAAGCTACTAGATTACTCATATAATGCCTTTCATCGGTCAGTAAATTATCTCATGTCGAGATTCACCAAAGGGCACCCACCGCCACATTCCGCTAATAAAACACAATCGGTACATTCCTCACGGATGTATTGGCGATCACGCAGCCATTTAGCGCGGTCATGCTCCCATATAGATTTCCAGGGAACGGTCAAAATATTACCCAAGCCTTCGTAAAAAGATTGACAAGGAATAACCGAGCCATCCGGTTCAATGCACATGTTATATAAGGCGGCTGTACAGCCTTTTACGCCCAATTCGAGTTGCATTGGGTCGAAATGACAATATTCGGTAGGGGTATACCAGATTAATCGCTGCTGGTGTTGATCGGTTGATTCTCGTGCCAATTCCAGAAGTTCAGGCAGATCTCCTTCGCTCAGTCCCGTACCGACATTCTGACCTCTACCGGAGTAAATCAATCCATTTAATCCAATTGTTGGAACACCTAGATCGGCTAAAAATTTCAAAGTCGATGAAAGGGAGGGGCTATTTTGTTTGAGCAAGGTCGTGTTGGTCATAACATATAGAGGGGAATCCAAAACGTTTTTTATCCCCTCGACTGTTTGGACCCATGCGCCTTTATGATTCACCATATTATCGTGGATATCTGGGTCATGGGATTCTACCGTAATTTGAACATGATCAAGGCCCGAGTCTACCAGTTGATTTACATAATGGATATCACTCAAGCGCCTTCCATTGGTATTCAAACCGGTAACTTGACCCTTCTTCTGAGCGAACGCAATCAGTTCTGATAAATCCTGTCGAAGCGTTGGTTCACCCCCTGTAAATACCACATGGGGGATACCGATATCCCAAAGTTTTGATAAGATCGTTTTCCAATCCGAAGTGGATAATTCGGTGTTTATTCTTTGTGGTTGGTTGTAGCAATGCAAACAATTATTATTACAAAGATATGTAATTGCCAAATCCATCCGATAAGGAGCCGAAGGGCGCGAGCTGAATGGAAAAGTAACTTCGATGTCCAAATCGTGTATCGGACACAAATCTGACGGAGTGATTATGTCTGAAAATTCTTGTACAAATTTCGCATAGTCATTTTTAGCGTGAGGTTTCGAAACCCGAAAATTATGGGTTAGCATTTTCAATGCAAGATTTTCGGGAAAATTTTCTAGGTAAACAAATGCCATGAGCGCTGCAGAATTATTAAGATGAAGGACACGATTGGCATTGATGATCAATAATCCATCTCCACCCTCATCCACCCGTAAATGAATATGGCTATACCCTTCATGTGTATCAAGATGATAGGAATACAACCCCCTGGGTGGATTTTGGATGGGGATTTCCTCCCGATAAAATAATTTATGAAAAGTGTTTTTAATCACTTTACCTTCCACCGCCCGCACAAGCGCAAGCGCAACCTGCACAGGCACATGCACAAGCACAGGCACAACCGCCGCTGCCACTTATACTGCTACTGCTTTTACTGCTGGTCGAAACAGGAATTGGATTGGTTTTATTGGTAATACTGCTGGTGAAGTCACTTACGTTGCCTATGACGCTGCTGGAAACGTTTTGCACACCTTTTACAATCGAAGCAGCAAAATCAGATCCCGGTAAATGAGGTAAGGATAAACTACCGCCAGAGGGCATACCAACTGTAGGGATAGATGTTGTGGCTGGCCTCGAATAAGTTGGGTCATATCTTCCCCACCAGGTTGGCACAAATACCGGACCCGTGCGAAAAACATCCTGGGTTTTCCTTTCGTAATCACGATCGAGCATAGTCCATTCCATGACTTCGTCGTATTTCTGACTTTTCACTTCAGGGGTTTCTGCAGCTTCCACCTGTGACCATGCCCGTTTTACAATATCGCGATAATAGGCTATGGTCTCTTTACGGCTAAATCCTTTCATTTTTTGAGAAACACTCTTGACTAAATTAATCGTCATTTCCTGGAGGGCTTTTTTCTGTTCAGCCGCTGCCGGTAATTTAAAAGCTGAGAGGAATTCTTCTTCATAAGTGTTCAATCCCTCAGGTTTCGGTTCGATAATTTCTAATTTTAATGGATCTCGGCTTATAACCTTGGCAGCACCTTTTTTGATTACAGAAAATAAGATCATGGTCAAGATTTTATCCAAGGGTTCTTCTAAAAGCAGAGCTGCTTCAATGGCTGTCAAACCTCTTTTAATGCCATGCCCTTCAATCGTAACTTTAGGTGGAAAATATTGCAATTTTCGCTTCCGGTTACTGTTGATAGACAAGATCGAAATTCCGATGATAAATCCACCTATGCAAAAGCATACTGAATAAGTTATGAGGTTTTCGGTAGTCAGACCTAATATTTCGAATATGTTTGGACTTACGATCGCCGAATCGGGTACATAGGTTTTAGGAAAAGATGCACCGAAGGTATATTTTTCGCTGGCACTTGCATTTGGATTGTTCCATGTATAAGTTATTCTGTCTTGCTCATCAAAGCCAGTGATGGGAGTGCTATCCCAACCGGAAGGTGCTTCATGCCAGCGAGGCTCCTCAGGTTGAACGCCGGCTGGAAAGTGAAAAGTCACTGTGATATTTGAACTTCCATTTACAAATGACGAATCAAACCAGGTTGGAGAAAATACAGCACTGGCATAATTACTATCGGAAGAATCTTTACGCAAAACTTTTTTTACACTATCGATATAAACATGGACTTTGCCTGTTTCCCCAGGTTGAATGGAGTAGCTTCCTAATCCAAGTGCAATGCCCGGGTCAACATAGGGGGATTCAGTAATATCGTAAATTGGTTTACCGTTTACATCGGCAGAAACTGATGACAAATCGTAATTAGCATTGGGTACACCAACATCTACGTAATCGATGGGAGAGACGCCGAGACCATTAATAAATGTAAAGACATAGTCAATAGACGCGCTGCCATCTTCATTCCAATAAACATTCACGACTTCAGAAGGAACACTAAAGGAATATGTCTGGGCTAAGGCGGTGCCCGGTAAAAATAGGCATAATAATGCAATGGTTATTATCGGAAATAAGCGTTTCTTCATAGGATAGTCCCCTTTTACCATTTTGGTTCGTCATTTAGCTGGTAGGTCGAATGGCAATAAGGGCAATTTACTACAGGCGCCCCTGCGACCATCTGGATATTTTCCATTGTAATCGTCCCACCACAGGATTTGC
>JBDKUB010000405.1:0-3810 GCA_039679915.1 Anaerolineaceae bacterium | reverse complement strand
TAGAGACCAGGTTTATTATCAGAATTATTATGGAGGCGATGCAGATTACAATAATTGGTATATCAAAGGATCTCATGCGGATAATATCAGAGGAAATTGCTTAGGCCACAAATTGCAAGTTACTGGTAAACATGAATATAAAGACAATGGAGATAAAGAATACATAGAATTCGCATGGTCGGAGAATCATTGATAACGAATTTTGAAACATGTTCAATTATATTAGCATTTGAGTGAAATAAAACTATTCTTGTGTTCCTTTATAACGGGGCTGTCCTAAAAGAAGGCTGTCACCTCGAGCGAAGCGAGAGGTCTTTTTATATTTATCCTAAGATGTCTCGCTTCGCTCGACATGACATATATGACTTTTTGGACAACCCCTTATTTGTAATATCTTTCCATAGCAATCTCCGCTATATGTAGGGCTATTTCGAAATGGGATCATCCACAACTGTAAATCATTCAAATGATTTGATTAACGTATGTTAGGGGGAAATTAATGACCTTAAATTTCACTAATATTTTGCTAACTGATGCTTAATGATAAAAACATTGTATTACGAGTACAATGAAAATATTGCTTTAGCGGATAACAATCAAAAAATATAATATTGCGATTAATCAAAACACATAAAGGGGTAATACTATGGATGCTTTTGATCTCCTTACCGAGAGAGAATTGGAAATCTTAGAAATCCTTTCGCAAGGAAAATCCAATCGAGAAATTGCCGATTCCTTGGGAATTTCAGAAAATACAGTCGAGCAGCATTTAAAGCATATATACGAAAAACTACAGGTCCAAAACCGTACTGAAGCGACAGCATTATACATCAAGGGAAGAAACGAAAAATAAAGGAAATCCAGTATAGACAGTCCATAATAGAATGGATATTACACAATTTCAACGATTAAAAGGGAACTCAATAAAAAATATCTCTAATTAAAAAGTAGATATAAAAAATTTAGATGAATATAATCGTACCAATAATAAATATTATTATTTTAGGGCGGATGTACAAATTCGAACCCAGTATATCAAGACAATCAGTCTACGAGAAATGAAAACCAGCCACTTGAGGCGACAGAAAGGGTGAAATCTAACAAATTAAACTTATGGCAATATCCAGACCCTAAAGGTTTTCTCGCCAATCTAGACGGATAATTTGCTAAGAATCTTTGGCAGAAAGGGTGAAAATTACCAAAGGAAACATTTAGGGTCTCCAAATAAGTCAAGCGAATGAACGTATGGTAATATCTAGACCCTTTACCATATAAGGAAATCATTTTTATTCATCTATCTGATTTATAATAAAAATTTGTGCATTACATTTTATCAATATTGGAATTAGATCATGTCACCATCCCTTTCAGACCTTGAAACTCTGGCTCGCCAAGCCGGAGAGATTCTTCGCAGCGGCTTCGAACCTCGCCCCGGTTATGGCAGACCTCTTAATATCGAACACAAAGGCGATATCGATCTCGTCACCGATATCGACCGCCAATCCGAACAATACCTGATTTCCGAGATTAAACAGCGCTTCCCCGAACATGGTATATATGCCGAAGAAAGCGGCGATAACCGCAATGGTCAGGCTTGCTTATGGTATATCGACCCCCTGGATGGCACCATCAACTATGCGCATGGCGTGCCTATCTTTTCGGTTTCCATTGCCTATGAAGAATACGGTGAACTCCAGTTGGCAGTCGTCTATGACCCTTTACGCCAGGAGAGTTTCGCAGCCCAAAAGGGGAAAGGCGCCTGGCTGAATGGTCAGCCCATCCACGTTTCTGCCACTGCCCGTTTGATCGATTCCTTGCTGGTAACCGGATTTCCCTATGATATTCTTACCAATCCCATTAACAATCTCGACCAATATGCCCGCCTGATGAAACAAACCCAGGGCGTACGGCGGCTCGGTTCGGCAGCTTTGGATTTATGCTATGTGGCTTCCGGCCGGTTCGATGGCTTTTGGGAACTGCAAATCGAACCCTACGACATTGCCGCCGGTTCACTGATCGCCCGTGAAGCAGGCGCTTGGGTAACCGATGCTTATGGCAGCCTCCTGCGGATGAAAAAATCCATGACCATCTTGGCAGCCAACCCCCAATTGCACCCGCTAATCTTGGCAGAAATAACAGAAACGAGTTAAACGGCATTGAATGATTTATATCATCCTGCTTAGTCTTCTTTATCTCTGCTCATACCCAAATCCCTGTTATCCCGAAATAAAAACGCGAATATGCTTGAAGATAATAGGACCCCATCCCTCCCCGGTTTTACTTTTCCAAAATGAAAGAAGATGAAAAAGGGGGCTTCGAGTATAATAAAACAAAATATTACTGACATATTGGGGATTTTCTTAATATCTATGGGACAAACACTAAAAATCGTTATTCCAATGGCTGGTCTAGGCACCCGCTTGAGGCCTCTCACCTGGAGTATCCCAAAGCAACTGCTCAGCGTGGCTGGCAAATCGGTGCTCGACCACGTCTTGGATACTTTTCGCAGCTTGCCCGACCCAGACAATATCGAACTCATCAACGTGGTCGGCTACCTGGGTGAACAAATCGAGAAGCATATCAACGAGAATTACCCGCACATCAAGTCTCATTACGTCTTACAGGAAGACCCGCGCGGCCAATCTCACGCCATCTACCTGGCTCGCCAGTATCTGGAAGGACCGATGCTGGTGGTTTTTGCCGATACGCTCATCGAAACCGACTTATCATGCATAGCAGATGAATCGATAGAAGCCATTACCTGGGTCAAACCGGTGCCAGACCCACGCCGCTTTGGTGTGGCTGTTTTAGGCAATAATGGTCATGTGGAACGCTTGATCGAAAAACCAGATTGCATGGAACACAACTTGGCTGTCGTCGGTTTTTATTATTTTCACCAAGCAGAAACATTAATATCAGCTATCGAAGAACAGATGGAGCGCGATATCCAAACCGAAGGGGAATATTTCCTGGCAGATGCGGTCAACATCATGCTAGAAAACGGTTTGCAAATGAAAACAAAAGTGGTCGATGTATGGCTGGATGCCGGCACGCCTGAAGCCTTACTTGAAACCAACCGCTATTTGCTGGAAAACGGTATGGATAACACTGCCATAGCCAGCCAACGCCAAGGGATCGTGGTCATTCCCCCGGTATTTATCCATCCCTCTGCTGTCGTAGATGAATCAGTCATCGGACCCTTTACCTCGTTAGGTTCGGATTGCAAAGTGCATTCCAGCATTATTCGCAATTCCATATTAGGCGATGCTGCCGAGGTGACCGACGTCATCCTGGAAAGCTCACTGATAGGCCGCCGGGCGCAGATTACGCGCCGGGCTGGGAAAATCAACGCCGGCGACCAAACTATGGTCAATCTATAGCTATGCCAGATCTGGTCGAATGCCATTCCGATTTCGAATACGCTGAACGGCCAACTGCCCTCACCTGGGAAGGGCAGCGCCTTATTATAGATAAAATCCTCGAGGCTTCCCGTATTCCCGATGGAAAGCGTTTTCGCGTCCAGACCACCGATGGACAGATATTTGAACTTATCTATAACGTATCCGATGAATGGAGCATTATCCAGGTCTGATTTTTTTACATTACGGGGACGCAACCCGCGGTAACTGTCAAAATAAAGAATATCAGAATAAGGAGAAGTCGTGAATAAAAAATATCTGGCAGAAAAAGTAGTTACCCTCAAACCATCCGGAATCCGTAAATTTTTTGATATTGTAGCCACAATGCAGGATGTGATCTCATTGGGCATCGGTGAACCGGATTTTATTACCCCAAATTCCATCCTTGAAG